>JADJOH010000007.1:0-292500 GCA_016713925.1 Bacteroidota bacterium | reverse complement strand
GATACGCGATTACTAGCGAATCCAGCTTCATGAGGTCGAGTTGCAGACCTCAATCCGAACTGAGAATGAGTTTAGAGATTAGCATCACATTACTGTGTAGCTGCCCGTTGTCTCATCCATTGTAGCACGTGTGTAGCCCTGGACGTAAGGGCCGTGATGACTTGACGTCATCCCCACCTTCCTCACTGCTTGCGCAGGCAGTCTCATTAGAGTCCCCAGCATAACCTGTTGGCAACTAATGATAGGGGTTGCGCTCGTTGCGGGACTTAACCCAACACCTCACGGCACGAGCTGACGACAGCCATGCAGCACCTAGTTTCGTGTCCTTTCGGCCTTTCCCCTTTCAGGGAAATTCACTAACTTTCAAGCCCAGGTAAGGTTCCTCGCGTATCATCGAATTAAACCACATGCTCCTCCGCTTGTGCGGGCCCCCGTCAATTCCTTTGAGTTTCAACCTTGCGGTCGTACTCCCCAGGTGGATCACTTAATGGTTTCCCTTAGACGCTGACTGTGTATCGCCAACATCGAGTGATCATAGTTTAGGGCGTGGACTACCAGGGTATCTAATCCTGTTTGCTCCCCACGCTTTCGTGCCTCAGCGTCAATCATAGCTTAGTGAGCTGCCTTCGCAATCGGTGTTCTATGACATATCTAAGTATTTCACCACTACATGTCATATTCCGCCCACCTCAACTATATTCAAGATAAACAGTATCAATGGCAATTCTACAGTTAAGCTGCAGGCTTTCACCACTGACTTATTTATCCGCCTACGCACCCTTTAAACCCAATAAATCCGGATAACGCTTGGATCCTCCGTATTACCGCGGCTGCTGGCACGGAGTTAGCCGATCCTTATTCTGCAGGTACCATCAGCCCCCGACGCATCGAGGGGTTTTTTCCCTGCTAAAAGAAGTTTACAACCCATAGGGCCGTCATCCTTCACGCGGCATGGCTGGATCAGGCTTGCGCCCATTGTCCAATATTCCTTACTGCTGCCTCCCGTAGGAGTCTGGTCCGTGTCTCAGTACCAGTGTGGGGGATCATCCTCTCAGACCCCCTACCGATCGTTGCCTTGGTGAGCCATTACCTCACCAACTAGCTAATCGGACGCATGTTCATCGCTGACCACCAGAGTTTTGACTATAAAGAGATGCCTCTCCATAGTATTATGCGGTGTTAATCCTCCTTTCGGAGGGCTATTCCCCAGTCAGCGGTAGATTACATACGCGTTACGCACCCGTGCGCCACTCTCATCCAGATATTGCTACCCGAAATCCCGTTCGACTTGCATGTATTAGGCCTGCCGCTAGCGTTAATCCTGAGCCAGGATCAAACTCTCCATTGTAATTAATGTTTGAATTCCAACTTTCGTCAGAATATGATTTGCTCAGATTTCTACTCAATACGAGTCCTAGCTCGTACTGCGCTTGTTATTTCCTTCCAATCCTTCAAAGAACGTTTGATACAATTCAGTGTCGCTACCGACACTTATTACTTGACTTGTTTCAATCTTAATTCAGAACTATTTTCCCGTAATTGGGGGTGCAAAAGTACAAACTCTTTTTCTTCCCACCAAATTTATTTTAATCTTTTTTAAGAACTTTCTCACTTCTCCTTGCGGATATCCGTAAACGGGAGGGCAAAATTACTACGTCTTTTCTCTTTGTCAAATATTTCAGCAAGTATTTATTCAAATAGTTCTTATCTTATTAATAATCACCGACATATTGTTTAAAAAAAGTCCGTCTTTTTCCGATTAATACCGCCACTTTAGCGTCAATATCTCCCATTTCTCTCCTCCATTTTTGCCCAATTCCGCCTTTTTCTTGCATTTGCCTCACTTAATCTTTCTTAAAAATACTGACTTTTCTTTTATCTAAACTACTTTAGCCTCCTGATTTTAGTCTACGATTATTATGAATAACATTCTTGAAGTACGAAATGTATCTAAGTCTTATGCCAAAGATATCGCATTAGATAAGGTTTCTATTACGATTCCTGAAGGTGCAGTTTTCGGTTTACTGGGGCCAAATGGCGCCGGGAAAACTTCTCTTATCAGAATTATTAACCAGATAACGGCTCCGGACTCCGGCGAAGTGCTGTTTAGAAATGAACACCTCCACCCGAAACATACTTCATTAATGGGATATCTTCCGGAAGAACGCGGTCTCTATAAGAAGATGGAAGTGGGTGAACAGGCCCTTTATCTGGCTCAATTAAAGGGGCTCAGCAGAAGCGAAGCCTTGAAACGGTTGAAAAATTGGTTTGAACGCTTTGAAATTAAAAACTGGTGGACAAAGAAAATAGAAGAACTCTCTAAAGGGATGCAACAAAAAGTGCAGTTCATTATAACGGTGGTGCATGAACCTCCTTTACTTATATTAGATGAACCCTTCACAGGTTTTGACCCGATAAATGCGAACCTGATAAAAGATGAGCTGTTGCGCATGAAAGGAAACGGGACCACTATCGCACTGTCCACTCATCGTATGGAGTCCGTGGAAGAACTGTGCACCCACATTGCACTCATTAATAAATCGAAAAAACTATTGGAAGGGCCCGTTCGTGATGTTCGCCGTTCGTTTCGAAGTAATTTATATGAAATTGAATACGAGGGAACCAATATTAGTCTTGCCAACAGCCTTTGGGGCAATTTTGAACTTCTCAGCAATGAAGCTCATGGCGACTGGATGAAGGCCAGTATTAGAATAAATGATGAAGTAAATACCAATGCACTGTTGCAAGGACTGATTCAAAATGTCACGATTCATAGTTTCAGAGAAGTTCTTCCCAGTATGAATGATATTTTTATTCAAAGTGTAACTCAACCTATAAACATCGAATCATGAATAAAATCCTTTTAATTATTCAGCGCGAATACCTGTCGCGGGTAAAAAAGAAATCGTTTATTGTTATGACCATTCTCGGCCCGGTTTTAATGGCCGCATTGGCCCTTTCTCCTGTTATGATTGCGAACTACTCAGAAGATACTGTGAGTAAGATACTCATCATTGATCAGACGCCAGACATTTTCACCTCCGTATTGCCCGGCTCCGAAAGTGTTGTTTTTATTAATAGCAAGCTATCACTTGATTCGGCAAAGGCTGCTTTTGACCCTGATTTGCATTATGGTATACTCTTCCTGCCTTCCGATATGATGAAGAACCCCGGAGGTGCGATGTTGTTTACTGAAAAGCAGGCCAATCTCAGCGTCACCACTTACATTGAGAGTATTCTAAAAAAGCAAATTGAAAACGATAAGCTGAAATCCGCGGGAATCGACCAGAAAACCCTATCATCGATAGAAACGCAGGTGGACTTAAAAACGCTTTCACTTAAGGGAGAAGAAAATAGTGCAGAATTGGCAACCGTCGTTGGGTTTATTTGCGGCTTCCTTATTTATATGTTTATCTTCCTTTATGGAGTACAGGTGATGAGAGGCGTTATTGAAGAAAAATCAAATCGCATTGTGGAAATTATCATCTCTTCCGTTAAACCTTTTCAATTAATGATGGGGAAGATAGTAGGTATTGCCCTGGTAGGTTTAACTCAGTTTTTACTTTGGATTGTTTTAACACTGACATTAACAACGATCGCAGGGAAGGTTCTGGTAGATTCGGGTAAAGACGCTACCGTTATTGCCCAGCAAATGAGTAAGGATAAACTTGATCCGAATGGAATACAAGGGCCAGGGGCAAACAATGAGGTAAAACAGGATGTGATTTCAAAGGTACTTGGACAAATGTCGGGTATTAACTTCCCCTTGATCATAACTTGCTTTATCGTTTATTTTCTGGGTGGCTATCTATTGTACAGTGCTTTATTTGCGGCAATAGGTGCGGCAGTTGATAATGAAACGGAGACGCAGCAATTCATGCTCCCCGTGACGATCCCGCTCATTCTTGCTTTTGTTGTTGCACAATCCATCATTCAGAATCCGGATAGTCAGTTGGGATTTTGGTTTTCCATTATCCCCTTTACCTCGCCGGTGGTAATGATGGTCAGGATCGCTTTTGGTGTTCCGGGCTGGGAACTTGCATTGTCCATTTCTTTGTTAATCTTAGGTTTTATCGGCGCCACCTGGCTGGCGGGAAAAATTTACCGGACAGGAATATTATTGTATGGTAAAAAAATCACCTACAAAGAGCTTTCCCGCTGGTTATTTTACAAAGGGTAGATGCATCCACAGCGTGTTGCCGTAATAGATTGTGGCACCAATACCTTTAATCTATTGGTTGCAGAGAAAAAAGGCGATGGGTGGAAGTTCCTGTGTCGCAGAAAGAGAGTTGTCAAACTGGGTTCACAGGGAATTCGAAACCGGATGATTGGTCCGATTCCGGCACGAAAAGCATTGACCGCCTTGATGGATTATAAAGAATTGATCACCGGTTACAGGGTAGATAAGACGATTATTCACGGCACCGCAGCATTGAGAGATGCTATAAACGGACCTGTTTTGCTCGGCGAGATAAAAAAGAAAACGGGATTTACAATTGAGTTAATTGACGGGGATCGCGAAGCTTTTCTCATCTATAAAGGTGTGCAATCCGCGATGACCCTCCCGGAAAGTTGTTCGCTGATCATGGATATTGGAGGTGGGAGTACGGAATTTATTTTATGCAACAATAAAAAGATTCTTTGGAAAAAAAGTTTCCGGCTTGGCGCCGCCCGATTGGCAGAAACACTGGCCCCTTCAGATCCCATCCGGCCCAAAGAAGTAGCTGAATTAAATAAATTACTTGAAAAAGAACTGGAAAGCCTGCTTCAAGCCTGTGCTAAATTCAAACCGGAAAGGCTCATTGGCTCCAGTGGTTCATTTGATACTTTTGCGAATATTATCCTGAGAAAATCCAATCTGAAACTTGGGCGCAAAACCCATTATGTTTTCAAACTCAGTGAATACCGGACATTACATCGTGAACTACTCTCCTCCACCTATAAAGAGCGGCTACGTATACCGGGTATGTTAAAGATGCGGGCTGATATGATCCTGCTCGCCTCCCTATTGCTTACATTTGTGCTGCGAAAAGCAATAATCAACGAAATCCACCTGAGTACTCATGCTCTTAAAGAAGGCATCCTCGCCGACTTAAAATAATGATCCTATGGCAAAAATTTTAGTAATAGACGACGAAAAAAGCATCAGAAACACTTTGAAAGAGATTCTTGAATATGAATCCCATGAAGTGCAGGATGCTGCAGATGGGCTTGAAGGGTTAAAAAAGATCGAATCAGAAAAATTCGATGTGGTGCTCTGCGATATTAAGATGCCTAAAATGGATGGTCTTGAATTGCTGGAGAAAATCATGGAAATTCAGAATGACACGCCGGTTATCATGATCTCAGGTCACGGAACAATTGAAACGGCAGTGGAAGCGATTAAAAAAGGAGCCTATGATTTTATTTCCAAGCCTCTTGATTTGAATCGCATGCTTATTACACTCCGGAATGCTCTTGACCGCTCAATCTTAGTGAAAGAAACCAAGACACTGAAGAAAAAAATCACCCGTAACAATGATATGGTTGGTAATTCGGAGCCCATTCTTAAAATAAAAGAGATGATTGCCCGCGTTGCGCCAACAGATGCACGTGTTTTAATTACCGGAGAAAACGGAACGGGAAAAGAATTGGTTGCACGATGGGTTCATGAGCAAAGTAATCGAAATGCTTCTCCATTAATTGAAGTCAATTGCGCCGCCATACCTTCGGAGTTAATCGAAAGTGAATTATTCGGCCATGAAAAAGGGGCTTTCACCTCTGCTGTTAAACAACGGATCGGAAAATTTGAACTGGCACATAACGGCACTTTATTCTTAGATGAGATAGGTGACATGAGCTTATCTGCACAGGCAAAAGTTCTACGCGCCTTACAGGAAAATAAGATCACCAGAGTTGGTGGAGAGAAAGAAATACCTGTCAATGTCAGAATAATAGCCGCTACCAATAAGGATTTGCAAAAAGAAATTGAAAAGAATAATTTCCGTGAAGATTTATATCACCGTTTAAGTGTTATTGTAATTCACGTTCCCTCTTTAAATGAAAGGAAGGACGATATTCCACAAATTGCTGAATTTTTTATGGAGCAAATTTGTGAAGACTATAAGATGCCGAAGAAAACTTTTTCGAAAGATGCCTATGAAGAGTTGAAAAAAATCAACTGGACAGGAAATATCAGAGAATTAAGAAATGTGGTAGAGCGTTTGATCATCTTATGCGATAAGACGATCACCGGGACAGATGTCATGAATTTCGCCTCAAAAGCTACTGTGTAGATACCGCTTATACTAAGGAATTCTGTGCTTAATAATCGGGTCAGCCCTTCTCCTAACTAGTACTTTTTAGTGCGGGCTATCAATTTCTTTGAAGATGAATATAATCGCTTTTTCCCTGAGCTTCGACTTTACTTTTCAAACATAAATAATCTTAGTTTTGAATAAAAGAATATTCTGATAAAGAATTTCCTGTTTAAACGCAGCGACCGCCGCGAACGCAGCGTTTAAGTTTGGAATTGTTACTGTTCTATATGGTGTTTTAATCACTCTAATTTACTTTATACCTTCTCTGAGTGAGGTTAAAGTAGAAAACCATTAACTTAACCGACTGAATACATTTAACTTATGATTTTACCCGTGAATGCAGGTAAAAGTCAGGAAATATCAGAGAATTAAGAAATGTGGTAGAGCGTTTGATCATCTTATGCGATAAGACGATCACCGGGACAGATGTCATGAATTTCGCCTCAAAAGCTACTGTGTAGATACAGCTGCTGCGGAGGAATTCTGCTATTAATCGTCGTGTCCGCCCTTCTTACAGCAATCATTCAGATTTTTGTATGCTTTTGGATCGGCAGGAATCGAGTCCGCATCATAGCCGATCATGGAAACAGCCTTTCTGATTTTATCGGGACTTATTTTTTCAGGATTATAAATAACCATCAATTGCTTTGTCTTCAAATCAAGATCTGCGGATTTAACACCCTTTGTGTAAACAATATCATGTTCCAGTTTTTTCTTACACATGGAACATTGGGCACTGGTTTTAATTTGAATGGTATCGGACTGTGAATAAGCCGTTGCCATGGAAAACATCAGTAGAATAACTATTTTAATTTTCAGCATTTTCCTTAATTTTTTGATTTATTAATATTTAATCTGACTCCGGCATAAATTCTTGTTCCCATCACCGGACCCCAGATCTGAGTCGCATCAAAATCCGATCCGAAAGGGTTATCGCTGCCAAGGATGACCTGATGCTGGGTATAATTTAAAATATTTTCAGCCCCCAGATAAACCTCCCATATTTTGAAAACACGTGTAATTTGTCCCATCAACTGAACATAATCCGGTGACTTAGAAAAGCCGGGGCCATTTTCATGATTAACATGATCGGTTCCTGCTGCAAGCGGCAAAGGTTTAGTACCTTCCCACTGCAGTGTAACATCTCCTCCACCGCTCTGAACGGTCGGTATAAGCAATATTAAGAAGTGATTTATTACGCGCCAGCAAGGGTTTAGACAAATCCGGAAAATCAAGATAGTCGGCTTTTACGTCATCAAATCGCCAGGCCGCTTTCATCACGAGTCCCATTACCGGTTCATACGTGACTGTCGCCTGTAATGAACTGGCCGAAGACTCCCCTTTTAGATTATAATAGTAAACCGATGTAGAACTACTAAATTGATCGGAAACCCATTGGTTGTTAAAATAGGTATGATAGGCATCAAGCGCCACACTCCCTTCTTTCCCATTTACTTTAAATCGTGCTGTCAGGTTAACTCCGCCATTCCATGCATCTTCCATTTTCGGTTTTTCCAACACTTCCAATTCCTTTGCACTCACGAACAATCCGATATTATCAGAATATGTATTGGGCGTTCGATACGCTCTTCCCGCCGATGCTCTAAGAATGAGTTCAGGAAGAAAATTATACTTCAGGTTCACCCGGGGAGTGTACAGCCAACCGAATAAATTATGGTAATCCGCTCTGACACCTGCAATGGCTCCGAACTTTGCTTCCTCACACCCATAGGTATATTCAAAATAAACTCCGGGTACCGACTCTGTTCTTGTAAACGCACTATCATCTACCGATTCATCGTACAAGTCATATTTATAATCCAATCCGGTTTTAAATTTATGGTCGGTCCTGCCAATTACACTCATGTAAATGTAATTCGCATATCCCGAATATTGCGTACCCAGATATGATCTCAAACCGAAATAGGCATTCTGATCATGCATTGTAGCGGAGAGTTGCAGACCCATCGATTTATACGGTGTTTCAGGAAAAACTATTCCGGTTTTTGAATAGGCTTCCACGCGACGTGTTTCAATGCGGAAACCATAGGCTTTGGTAGTGAACTTATCTTTTGATTCGTCGAATCCTATATTTCCTCCGGTGCGATCTTCGAGCATGGCTTTCAATCCAAACTGACCTTCGAATTTATTCCTGCTATTGAAATGCAAACGGTTGTAAACATTGATCTGACGATAGAGTGGCATGTCCATAAAATTATCATTATTATGGTCATTCTTCGTTTGCAAACCACTGGCATGACCCATGAACATATAATTCCAGTTTCTCTTTAGCGGCATAGTATAAATAGTATTCAACTCTGCTCTGCCGAAAGCATCTCCGTAAACATTCAGATGCAGCAGCGGTTGTTCTTCAAGCGGCTTTTTAAATTCAACATTGATTTGACCGGTCATCCCTTCGTAGCCATAAGCTACAGATCCCACACCTTTGGTAATCTGAATGGATTCCATCCAGGAACCGGGAATATACATCAAGCCGTAGGGAGTGGCGAGTCCACGGAGGGTAGGGATGGCTTCTCCCAACATCTGTGTATAGATACCGGATAAACCCAACAGCTGAATCTCTCTGGCTCCTGTAACTGCATCCGTATAATTTACATCTACAGAAGGATTGGTTTCAAAGCTTTCGGATAAATTACAACAGGCCGCTTTTAACAACTCGCCCTCGTTCAACAATTCCACATTTCGGGGCTGCAGTGTAGAAATTTCTGTGGATTGCCGTCGTGCAATAATTTCTGCTTCCTTTAATTCCAGCGAGGCATATAAGTTAATAGTTAGTTCTTCCGAGGCCTCCCGCACCACCAGGGTATCTGACAGAAATCCCACATAAGATATTACTAACTGAACAGGCAAAGTGCCGGTAGTTTCGAGCAAAAATCGCCCTTGGATATCGGATACTGTTACGGATTGAAGAGCGGGCAATAAAACTGTGGCGCCGGGCAATGACTTCCCGGAAGATGCATCGCGAACGGTACCTTTAATCGTTATACTTTGAGCTGAGAGGTAGTCGATGGAGACCAGACACAACAGCGTGAATATTATTTTTTTCATGAATCATGGAGTTTAATAAATAAGAACAGGCCGAAGCCAACCCAATAAATTAAACTGTTATCAGACTCTGAAAACACTCAACTCTGCCAATCTTTGCGACAAGGAAACCCATTCATCGAGAGGCGGCGGAGAATCCATCCCTGCAAAACCCAATGAACTATTGAGGAAATTTGAACTATTTAAACAGGTATTTACCATAAAATCAATGGAAAGAAATCCTGCTTCCGGAATTGCTAAAGAAGTTGTTTTATACACCGGAAAATTGAGATAAAAGTCAACGTCAAAACAACAGTTCTCGTCATTGGCCGAATAATATACCTCACTTGAACTTTCATGAGTAGCATTCTGTACAGGGACCTCATTTACAAATGCGGATTGATCCACTTTACATGCATCTCCTTCATCGCTGCAACAATCTCCCGAAATCACTTCTTCGCAAGCTTCTTCCATTTTACAAAAATGTCCGGTATACAACCATCCTGCAGATCCCATAAAGATCAACAAGACCAGTAAGGACAAAAGCGGACGAAACAAGTGACGCAACATGATTTGCAAATTTAGGAATTGTTTATTTAAATATTTGAAGTTTAAATGAAGCAAAACGATAGCTATTTCTTATTTTTACGACCCTCTAATAATAACGTTTCATCTATGAGCTTAATTGTAGCCCTCCACGCCAGGGAAATTCTTGATTCCAGGGGAAACCCAACCATTGAAGTTGAAGCATTTACGCAAGGAGGTTATTCCGGCAGAGCGGCAGTACCATCCGGCGCCTCCACCGGAAAACATGAGGCCGCGGAACTGCGCGATAATGATAAGTCCCGTTATTTGGGAAAAGGGGTACTTAAAGCTGTAAACAATGTCAACACAGTGATTTTCGAAGAGTTAAAGGGGATGTCAGTATTTGATCAACGCGCGATTGATGAGGCGATGATCCGGTTGGACGGCTCTGAGAACAAATCAAATCTGGGAGCGAATGCTATTTTGGGAGTGTCACTTGCGGTTGCGAAAGCTGCGGCTGCAGAATCCGGAATGTCATTGTACAGATATATTGGCGGGGTAAATGCCTGCACCCTTCCTCTTCCCATGATGAATATCCTCAATGGAGGAGCGCATGCGGATAATAAGATTGATTTTCAAGAGTTCATGGTGATGCCAACAGGAGCAGATAGTTTTGCGGAATCGCTTCGTATGGGAACTGAGGTATTTCATACACTAAAAGGTGTTCTAAAATCGAAGGGTTTAAGTACCAATGTGGGAGATGAAGGTGGGTTCGCGCCCAATCTTCAATCGAATGAAGAAGCGATTCAGGCGGTATTGGAAGCCATTGAAAAAGCAGGTTATTCACCCGGCAAGGATATTTTCATTGCCATGGATGCTGCCAGTACTGAATTCTATGATGAGGCCAGTGGGATGTATATTTTTAAGAAATCTACCGGCGACAAATTGACTTCCTCTCAGATGGTTAGTTTTTGGGCGGATTGGTGTAAAAAGTACCCTATTATTTCTATCGAAGATGGTTTAGCTGAAGATGACTGGAAGGGTTGGGACGAGCTGACGAGAGTATTGGGCGATAAGATTCAGTTGGTGGGAGATGATCTCTTTGTCACTAATTCACGACGCCTGCAAAAGGGAATCGATGCGAAAACCGCAAACTCCATTCTTGTGAAGGTCAATCAGATAGGAACTTTAACAGAAACCATTAATGCGGTGAATCTTGCCAAAGAAAATGGTTACACGGCGGTGATGAGTCATCGTTCCGGAGAAACGGAAGATTCCACAATAGCAGATCTTGCTGTCGCGTTAAATACCGGCCAGATCAAAACCGGTTCGGCTTCCCGTTCGGACAGGATTTCCAAATACAATCAGTTGTTGCGGTTGGAAGAAGACCTCGGCGACAGTTCCATCTTTGCAGGAAGAAGTTTTAAATACATTCGATAAAAAATTTAACCATCTTTTAATATGGCCAGGAACAAACACCCCGAAGACGATGAACCTGAAAACTTAGAAAATCAGGACGACCAGGATGAAACGCATGATGTAGAGGAGGAAGATGAAGAAGAGGATCAGGAAGAAGGAGGAGAACTTATTGAAGAACATACCGGTAGTCGACGCAGACGGAAAAAGCGGGTAAAAATTCGCAGGAGAGTCCGCATAAAACGGAAGTCGAGTCCCAAGAAAAAGGCCAAGAAAATGCTTGAAACCGCAGCTTGGGTATTGATCGTAGCGGCCTTCATTATTACCATCATCGTACTTGTATTACAACTTGATCTGAATTCAAAACACCGCAATAAAAAGTCGGTATCCTATAAAACTCAGGAAACAGGATGCACTTATCCTGAAAAACGATACAACGCTTAACCTTATCTATTGGTCGTTGTTGTAACGTTTATTACCTTCGCTCACAGAATCTACCCTTTGCATATAGTATAAAAAATAATGGATCGCTTAAAAGAAAAATTTGCAGAGAAAGCTCTGCCACTCGCTGAAGAAATCAAAACCATGATAAAGGATCATGGACATGTAGTACTGGGTTCCTATACCATAGAACAGGTTTATCATGGCATGAAAGGCATGATCGGCATGGTAACAGAAACTTCTAAACTGGATTCCGACGAAGGGATCCGCTTCAGAGGATATTCTATTCCTGAGCTAAGAGAGAAGTTGCCGAGAGGATCCGGCGGCGAGAATTTGCCGGAGGGGATTTTTTATTTACTGCTTACCGGTGATCTTCCCACAGAAGCAGATGCCAGAGAAGTGAGCAATGCCTGGGCTCGTCGCAGTCATGTGCCAAAGCATGTTTTTGATATGCTGGATATGCTTCCCAAAGGGACACATCCAATGACCCAATTCAGTATGGCCATTCTTGCGATGCAGACCGAAAGTAATTTTGCTGCTGCCTACCGAAAAGGCATCAACAAAAAGCAATATTGGGATCCGATGTTCGAAGATGTGATGAATTGTATTGCACGACTACCGAGGATTGCCGCATACATTTATCGCCGCACTTACAAAGAAGGAGTACATATTGAGCCGGATCCAAAATTAGACTGGGGTGCCAACTTCGCACATATGCTCGGCTTTGATGATGATGGTATGAAAGCTTTGATGCGCTTGTACCTGACCATCCATGTGGATCATGAAGGAGGAAATGTATCGGCTCATGCCACACATCTTGTAGGTTCAGCTTTAAGTGACGTGTATTATTCTCTCTCTGCAGGTATAAACGGACTTGCGGGACCGTTACATGGACTTGCGAATCAGGAAGTAGTACGCTGGATTTATGACTTGCGTGCACATTATGGCGAGAAGATGCCTACGAAAGAAGACATTGCTGATTACGTGAAGAAGACTTTGGCGGAAGGACGCGTAGTTCCGGGTTACGGCCATGCGGTACTTCGCAAAACAGATCCGCGTTATATCGCACAACAGGAATTTGCACAAAACATTTAGCGGACGATGAACTTTTCAAAATCGTGCAGATGCTTTACGGTAGTACCGGAGATTCTTAAATCGACAGGAAAGATTAAAAACCCATGGCCGAACGTTGATGCGCATAGCGGCGTTTTATTGATTCACTATGGCCTGACCGAATATGATTTCTATACCGTTCTTTTCGGTGTATCACGCGCCATCGGCGTACTCACCTCCTTACTCTGGGATCGTGCTTTAGGACATCCGTTAGAGCGTCCGGGATCAGTGACTACGGAGTGGATGAAGGCGCAGATTGAGAAATCGAAAGCTACGGCATAAGACCGCGAAGTCATTTACGTAAGGACAGGTCGCGACCTGTCCTTACGTAAATGACTTCGGTTTATAGATTAAAGTTTAAAGGTTTTAGGGTTTACTGTTTCACAAACGTCGCCCTCATCCCCCCTGATTGAATCAGATATTCACCATTAGCGAGTTGATTTGTTTCGAGTGTTGAAGTTATGGTTGTGACTGTTTTCTCAAGAATTAATTTCCCATAAATATCCGTCAACCTCAACTGCGCTTTTCCATTTTCCAATTGAATGCCTGAGATGTTGATGGAATTCTCCGCGGGATTGGGGAAGACATGCAATTTTCCTTGTGCAGGTGAAGCAGATGCAATTCCGGTGGGGAGAATGATACTGGTTTTTGCTGTATTAGTGATGACAGGTTCGTTGAAGTCGAAGTAGATGGCGGCGAAGTTGGTGATGGAATCGCCGGCGGTGAGGGTTGTTTTGGGTTGAATGCGATAGCGAACGAAGCCGTGTGAGAGGGGTTCGTTGGTGTTGCTATCGGGAAGTAGAATATTTTCAAATTTAAACTCCATGTTGCGCTGGTAATTGATCCAGTTCAGGTTGACGGGATGCGAGGCGTTGGCGAATTCGAAAGTGGAGAGATTGAGTTTGTTGGTATCAATCGGATTCAGAATTTTTACGGTGAAGGCGGTATCGTTGCCGGTGTTTTGAAAGCGGATGATGTACTCTAACCAAGGCGCGTTGCTGAGTTGTGTGGTGGTGAGGGTGTCTTCGTTCACGAGAATATCATTGGGATCAAAGGAGCCGGTGGTGTACACTTCCCAATTGCTGTTATTACAGCTGGGGTTATCATCGGTAGCATAAGGTTCAATATGCACGCTGCTGTTGATGAGTGTTCCGATGGGAAGTCCGGGGTTGACATTTACGGTGACGATGATGCTGCCGGTTTGGAAGGGAGTTAATGACGGGAGATTCCAAATCACTGAATCAGGAAAGATTTGGTTTGGGGTAACTGTTGCGGATTGAAAGGTGACATTTCTATACGGATAAAAATAAACTGTTGGTGTAACTGTGGTGGTTCCATAGTTTCCGTAAGTAATCATATAACTTGCGTTAAAGCCACTGCGGAAATTTCCGAGAGGAGTAATTGTAATACAAACATCTTCAAAACTGCCTTGCGGTTGGATGGCAAAGTCGTTGAGGGAATCGGTATGGTGGATTCCAACGAAAGTTGATGTATGAGATACTGGGGATGGATTAAACCAGTTTACTGATTGGGGGGAAACTGTGAAATTCCCTGTGTCGAGTACTGATAAGATATAATTACCATTTTGATCGGAGAAGGTGAAACGACCTGTGCTTTGTTCAGTAATTTTCCGTACCGGTAAGGGAAATTCCCCACTTTCCTGAATTCCGTTACTATTAAAATCTGCAAATAACTTTCCTGTTATCAAATTATATTTATCAGTTAGTTTTATGATCCAATAATCATAATCACCAAAACAATTTTCAGTTTTATCTCCTGAAATGTTTGATTGAGACATTCCACCCAAAATATATTCACCATCATTTGTATTATCAATAGAGAAAATGACATCATTCCCACTACCTCCAATTGTATTCTGCCAAATTATATTCCCTCCCTCATCAGTTTTAAGTACCCAAACATCAGGCCCAGGCCCCATAGAATTCTCTGTCTTGTCCCCGCTAATATTAGAGAAAGATGATCCTCCCATAATGAATCCGCCATCAGCAGTTTGCCTAATAGAATTTATGTTATCACCTCCAATACCACCAATAGTATTTTGCCATTCTATATTACCTAGAGAATCAATTTTCAATAACCAAGTATCATAATATCCTTTTGAGGCTTCCGTCTTAAGACCAGATAAACTTGAAAGGGAACTCCCACATAGAATATAACCCCCATCATTCGTTTGTTCAATTGAAGTTAATTCGTCCTCTAAAGTTCCACCAATTGTCTTATCCCATTGTAGATTACCTAGCGCATCCGTTTTCACAATCCAGTAATCATAATCTCCAAAACTATTTGTTGTTTTATCTCCTGAAATATTCGATTCTGAGTATCCACCCAAAATACACCCCCCGTCCGTGGTAAGTTGAATAGATACGAGTCTATCATCTTGACTTCCTCCAATCGTATTTTGCCATTGGATTAAACCCAAACTATTTACTTTAACGATCCAGTAATCCCAATTTCCAAAACAATTATCGGTTTTATCCCCAGAAATATCAGAGTTTGAATGCCCACCTAAAATATATCCTCCATCAGTAGTCTGCTGTATATCGAATAACTCATCTACACGAGTACCGCCAATTGTATTCTGCCACAATATATTTCCCAATGAGTCTATTTTGACAATCCAATAATCACTAGCTAATATAAAAGTACCAATACGATCTTCGGTCTTATCTCCAGAAATATTTGAAGTAGAGTATCCACCTAAAATATATCCTCCATCATTAGTCTGTTCAACTGAATTTAGCCTATCGAAAGCTGCACCCCCAATAGTATTCTGCCATTGGATACTTCCTGTCGAATCAATTTTTACAATCCAGTAATCTCGATCACCTAAACAACTTTCTGTTTTATAACCTGATATACTTGAAGAAGAAATTCCGCCAAATATATATCCACCATCGGTAGTTTGCTGAATTGAATACAACCCGTCACTTGAACTCCCCCCAATCGTCCTTTGCCATTCAATTTCCTGAGCAAATACCGGTGATGTATAGGTAAACAAAATCAGTATTAATTTAATAAATAGCCTTTGATTGAAATTTTCCATGTTATTATAACTTTTGATGGTTCAGTTTAAAATCATTATTCACCGACTACTGCTTCACAAACGTCGCCCTCCTACCCCCTGATTGAATCAGATAAACACCATTAGCGAGTTGATTTGTTTCTAATGTTGAAGTTGTTGTTGTCACCGTTTTCTCAAGAATTAATTTTCCATAAATATCCGTCAACCTCAACTGCGCTTTTCCATTCTCCAATTGAATTCCGGAGATGTTAATTGTATTCTCTGTTGGATTGGGGAAGACATGCAATTTTCCTTGTGCTGTTGATGCAGATGCAATTCCGGTAGGGAGAATGATATAGGTTTTTGCGGTGTTGGTGATGACAGGTTCGTTGAAGTCGAAGTAGATGGCGGCGAAGTTGGTGATGGAATCGCCGGCGGTGAGGGTTGTTTTGGGTTGGATGCGATAGCGAACAAAGCCGTGCGAGAGGGGTTCGTTGGTGTTGCTGTCGACTAATAAAATATTTTCAAATTTGAACTCCATGTTGCGCTGGTAGTTGATCCAATTCAGGTTGACGGGATGCGAGGCGTTGGTGAATTCGAAAGTGGAGAGGTTGAGTTTGTTGGTATCAATCGGATTTAAAATTTTTACGGTGAATGCTGTATCGTTGCCGGTGTTTTGAAAGCGGATAATGTACTCTAACCAGGGCGCGCTGGCAAGTTGGGTCGTGGTGAGGGTGTCTTCGTTAACGAGAATATCATTCGGATCAAAGGAGCCGGTGGTGTACACTTCCCAGTTGCTGTTGTTGCAGCTGGGATTATCGTCGGTAGCATACGGTTCAATATGTGCGCTGCTGTTGATGAGTGTTCCGATGGGGAGTCCGGGGTCGACATTGACGGTGACGATGATGCTGCCGGTTTGGAAGGGTGTTAATGCGGGGAGATTCCAAATCACTGAATCAGGAAAGATTTGGTTTGGTGTAACTGTTGCTGATTGAAAGGTGACATTGCTGTATGGGTAAAAATATACAGTAGGTGTAACTGTAGTATTTCCATAGTTACCGTAACTGATCATGTAACTTGCGTTAAAACCACTTCTGAAATTTCCAAGTGGAGTGATTGTAATGCAGACATCTTCAAAAGTTCCTTGCGGTTGGAAGGCGAAGTCGTTGAGAGAGTCTGTCTGCAGAATTCCGGTGAAATTTGCAGTTTGAGATAGTGGTACTGGGTTATACCCATTAATTGGCTGTGGATATGTTGTGAAATTTCCTGAGTCCAAAACAGAAAGAACATACTTACCATTATGATCACTAAAAGTGAAACGACTGTTATTTTGTTCAATAATTTTCTTACCTACAATTGGAGGTTCCCCAACATCTCGTATTCCGTTGCTGTTTAAATCTGCAAATACTAGACCTTTAATTAAATTATAATTACCATAAAGTTTTACGACCCAAAAATCCTCATTTCCTAATCCGTTTTCAGTTTTATCTTCGGAAATGTTGGAATTTGAAGACCCACCTAAAAGATAACCTCCATCGGAAGTTTGTTCAATAGAGTACAATAAATCCTGCATATTTCCACCAATTGTATTTTGCCACTGAATAACCCCAACTGAATCTATTTTTATGACCCAGTAATCAAAATCACCCAAACAATTTTCTGTCTTAACACCTGAAATACCAGAATTGGAATATCCACATAAAACATAACCACCTTCTGTAGTTTGCTTAATAGAAGTAAGTAAGTCTTGGCCACTACCTCCAATCGTTTTTTGCCATTCAATAATCCCCAATGAATCTGTTTTTACTATCCAATAATCATCACCTCCAAAACTATTTTCTGTTTTATCTCCGGAGATGCCTGAATTTGAATACCCTCCTAAAATAAATCCACCATCTGTAGTTTGCTCAACTGAGAACAAGTCATCCTGTCCATTTCCACCAATTGTATTCTGCCATTGTATATTCCCCATTGTGTCAGTTTTGACAATCCAATAATCTCTACTACCTCCTATATTATTCTCCGTCTTATCTCCGGAGATATTCGAAGATGAATATCCTCCTAAAATAAATCCACCATCTTGGGTTTGTTGAATTGAATTCAACATATCATATCCACTTCCTCCAATCGTATTCTGCCACTGGATATTCCCTGTTGTATCTGTTTTTACGACCCAATAATCAAAGCCTCCTATACGATTTTCCGTCTTATCACCAGAAATATTTGAATCAGAATAGCCACCCAAAATATAGCTTCCATCAGAAGTTTGTTGAATTGATTGTAATACATCTTGACTACCCCCACTAATAGTATTCTGCCATTGAATATTTCCTGAACCATCAGTTTTTACGATCCAGTAATCTCCACTTCCTAAACAATCCTCCCATTTTTCCCAAGAAATATCTGAATCAGAAAATCCGCCAAGAATAAAGCCGCCATCAATAGTTTGATGTAATGAATACATTAAGTCATATGAACTCCCTCCTAACGTATTTTGCCATTGATAATTTCCTTGTGAACCGGTTTTCACGATCCAATAATCATAATCTCCTCTACATGTTTCATTTTTATCTCCTGAAACTGGTGAATTAGACGCGCCACCAAATATATACCCTCCTTCTACGGTTTGAGAAATTGAAGTTAAATTATCATATAAACTCCCCCCAATCGTATTTTGCCATTCGAATTCCTGAGAATACAAAGTTGATGCACTAACCAATATAAGCAATGTCACTCTTGTAAAAAGGGAGACAACCTTTGAAGGAATATCTATACAATTATTTTTCATAGTAAGTAGCATTAAAGGTTACTGTTTCACAAAAGTCGCCCTCATCCCCCCTGACTGAATCAGATAGACACCATTAGAGAGTTGATTTGTTTCGAATATTGAAGTTATGGTTGTAACTGTTTTCTCAAGAATCAACTTTCCATAAATATCCGTCAACCTCAACTGCGCTTTCCCATTCTCCAATTGAATTCCGGAGATGTTGATTGAATTCTCTGAAGGATTTGGGAAGACATGCAATTTTCCTTGTGTTGGAGTTGCAGATGCAATTCCGGTGGGGAGAATGATACTGGTTTTTGCTGTATTGGTGATGACAGGTTCGTTGAAGTCGAAGTAGATGGCGGCGAAGTTGGTGATGGAATCGCCGGCGGTGAGGGTTGTTTTGGGTTGGATGCGGTAACGAACAAAGCCGTGAGAGAGGGGTTCGTTGGTGTTGCTATCGACCAATAAAATATTTTCAAATTTGAACTCCATGTTACGCTGGTAGTTGATCCAGTTGAGGTTGACGGGATGCGAGGCGCTGGTAAATTCGAAAGTGGAGAGATTGAGTTTGTTGGTATCAATGGGATTCAGAATTTTAACGGTGAAGGCTGTATCGTTACCGGTGTTTTGAAAGCGGATGATGTACTCTAACCAGGGAGCGTTGCTGAGTTGTGTGGTGGTGAGGGTATCTTCGTCTACGAGAATATCATTCGGATCAAAGGAGCCGGTGGTGTACACTTCCCAATTGCTGTTATTGCAGCTGGGATTATCATCAGTAGCATAAGGTTCAATATGCGCGCTGCTGTTGATGAGTGTGCCGATGGAGAGTCCGGGGTTGACATTTACGGTGACTATAATGCTGCCGGTTTGGAATGGGGTTAATGCCGGGAGATTCCAAATCACTGAATCTGGTGTGATTTGACTCGGTGTGATTGTTGCTGATTGAAAGGTCACATTATTATACGGGTAAAAATAAACTGTTGGTGTAACAGTGGTGTTGCCATAGTTTCCATAAGTAATCATATAACTTGCATTGAAACCGCTGCGGAAATTTCCAAGAGGAGTAATGGTAATACAAACATCTTCGAATGTTCCTTGAGGTTGGAAGGCGAAGTCGTTGAGGGAATCGGTTTGGTGGACTCCTGTGAAAATAGCTGTTTGAGAAATTGGTGTAGGAGTATACCAATTCACAGATTGAGGTGATACCGAAAAATTTCCGGAATCAAGAACAATCACTGAATAATTACCATTCTGTTCACTAAATGCAAATCGTCCAGAATTTGGCTCTGCAATTTTCTTAGTTGGCAATGGTGGTTCCCCATTATCTTGTATACCGTTGCCGTTAAAATCACCAAAAATGTGACCCTTTATCAAATTATATTTATCCGTAAGTTTCAATATCCAGAAGTCATCACTTCCTAAACAATTTTCTGTTTTATCACCTGAAATGTTTGAACTGGACAATCCGCCAAGTATATATCCACCGTCAGAGGTTTGTTGGATGGAGTACAACCTATCTACCCTAATCCCCCCGATGGTGTTTTGCCATTGAATGTTTCCCGATCCATCGGTTTTTACTATCCAGTAATCATAACTGCCATTTCGGTTTTCGGTTTTATCGCCTGAAATGTTTGATTGGGAAGATCCTCCAAGGATATATCCCCCATCAGCTGTTTGATCTAAAGAATATAGATAATCTCGACCTTTCCCCCCTATGGTTTTTTCCCATTGTATGTTGCCGGTGGCATCGGTTTTTACTATCCAGAAATCTCGACCACCAATATTGTTTTCAGTTTTATCGTCTGAAATGTTTGAATTGGAATTTCCACTAAGAATATACCCCCCGTCAGTTGTTTGTTGGATTGAATAAAGGTCATCCCAAACAGTTCCTCCAATCGTGTTCTGCCATTGTATATTGCCTGATGCATCGATTTTTACAATCCAGTAGTCACTTTCCCCATAACCGCCTTCGGTTTTGTCGCCTGAAATGTTTGAGTCGGAACCTCCGCCCAATATATATCCTCCGTCAAAAGTTTGTTGAATAGTTTGAAGCCAATCATATTCACTTCCACCGATGGTATTCTGCCATTGAATGCTTCCTAGCGAATCAGTTTTTACGATCCAGTAATCATCTTCTCCATTGCTATTTTCCGTTTTATCGCCTGAAATGTCTGAATAAGACCATCCACCTAAAATATACCCCCCGTCAGATGTCTGTTTAATGGAATAAAGAACATCTGCACTATTTCCACCTATGGTATTCTGCCATAGGATGATTCCCTGTGAATCGGTTTTTACGATCCAGTAATCTGGATGACCAATTCCTCCAATCGAGTTTTCCGATTTATCGCCTGAAATGTTTGACGTGGATGATCCGCCAAGGATATACCCCCCGTCAGCGGTTTGTTGGATGCAATAAAGATAATCTAAACCGTCTCCCCCTAAAGTATTCTGCCATTGTATATTACCATTGACATCAGTTTTTACAATCCAAAAATCACTACCACCTATGCAATTTTCTGTCTTATCTCCGGAGATGTTGGAAAGAGAACTTCCTCCCAAAACATATCCCCCATCAGTGGTTTGCCGAATACAGTTCAGCTTGTCACTCTCACTTCCCCCAATCGTATTCTGCCATTCGATTTCCTGAGAGAAAACGGGTTTAAATGCTAATGCAAGTAAACAAAAAAAGTATAGGGCATAGGTATAAATTTTATTCATGACATTAATTTGAAGATGTGATAATTGAAGATTTGAAGATCTCCCTATGCGGGAGACAGGTTTGAAGATGTGATGATCTCTCATTCTGGAGAGAGGTTTGAAGTTGTTTAATGCGAGATTACTTTTTCACAAACGTCGCCCTCCTACCCCCTGATTGAATCAGATAGACCCCATTAGCGAGTTGGTTTGTTTCTAGTGTTGAATTTGTGGTTGTGACGGTTTTCTCAAGAATTAACTTCCCATAAATATCCATCAACCGTAACTGTGCTTTCCCATTCTCCAATTGAATTCCGGAGATGTTGATTGTATTCTCTGCAGGATTTGGGAATACATGCAATTTTCCTTTTGCAGGTGATGCAGTTGCAACTCCTGTGGGGAGAATGATACTCGTTTTTGCCGTGTTGGTGATGACGGGTTCGTTGAAGTCGAAGTAGATGGCGGCGAAGTTGGTGATGGAATCGCCGGCGGTGAGGGTTGTTTTGGGTTGGATGCGATAACGAACGAAGCCGTGTGAGAGGAGTTCGTTGGTATTGCTGTCGACTAATAAAATATTTTCAAATTTGAACTCCATGTTGCGCTGGTAGTTGATCCAGTTGAGGTTGACGGGATGCGATGCGTTGGTGAATTCAAAAGTGGAGAGATTGAGTTTGTTGGTATCAATCGGATTTAAAATTTTAACGGTGAAGGCTGTATCGTTACCCGTGTTTTGAAAGCGGATGATGTACTCTAACCAGGGGGCGTTGCTGAGTTGGGTGGAGGTGAGGGTGTCTTCATTCACGAGAATATCATTCGGATCAAAAGAGCCGGTGGTGTACACTTCCCAATTGCTGTTGTTACAGCTGGGGTTATCATCGGTGGCGTACGGTTCAATATGTGCGCTGCTGTTGATGAGTGTACCAATGGGGAGTCCGGGGTTGACGTTTACGGTGACGATGATGCTGCCGGTTTGGAAGGGAGTTAATGCCGGGAGATTCCAAATTACTGAATCAGGAAAGATTTGGTTTGGGGTAACTGTTGCGGATTGAAAAGTGACATTGTTGTAAGGATAAAAGTATACAGTGGGTGATACGGTAGTGGTACCGTAGTTTCCGTAACTGATCATGTAACTTGCGTTGAAGCCACTGCGGAAATTTCCTAATGGAGTAATCTTGATACAAACATCTTCAAAATTTCCTTGAGGTTGGTAAGCGAAGTCGTTAAGGGAATCGGTGAGCTGAATTCCTGAAAACGTCGCAGATTGAGAACTGGGCACCGGGTTCCACCAATTCAAAGGTTGAGGAGTAACTAAATAATTACCTGAATCCAATACAGAAACCGAGTAATTCCCATTTTGCTCGCTGAACGCAAAGCGCCCAGTATTTTGTTCGGTAATTCTCCTTGCAGGTAAAGGTAGTTCTCCAATATCACGAATTCCGTTGCTGTTTAAATCGACAAATACTTGTCCAGTTATCAAATTGTTTTTGCCAGTAAGCTTCACGATCCAGTAGTCATACCCTCCTAAACAATTTTCAGTCTTATCACCAGATGAATCCGACCAAGAATATCCACCCAAAATATAGCCTCCATCAGCAGTCTGCTGAATTGAATTAAGCCCATCTTGGTAGCTACCTCCAATTGTGTTCTGCCATTCTATATTCCCAAGCTCATCGACTTTTACAATCCAATAATCCTCTTTTCCCCCAATACCGACACTATTTTCAGACTTATCTGCAGAAATGTTTGAACTAGACCATCCACCCAAAATATAGCCTCCATCTAATGATTGTGTAATAGACATAAAAGAATCCTCACCATTTCCTCCTATAGTATTCTGCCACTCAATATTCCCTACAGAATCTGTTTTTATGATCCAATAATCACTTAATCCCAAACAATCTTCCGTCTTACTACCAGAGATGTTAGAAAAGGACCATCCACCTAAAATAAATCCTCCATCTGCCGTTTCCTCAATTGACTTAAAAATATCGTAATCACTTCCACCTATTGTTTTCTGCCAAATTATATTCCCAACTGTATCGGTTTTTATAATCCAGTAGTCATCAAATCCCAAACAATTCTCTGATTTATCACCGGAAATATCAGATGATGAACTTCCGCCTAAAATGTAGCCACCATCTGTGGTTTGCTGAAGGGAAATCAATCTATCATCACTCATTCCTCCAATAGTGTTTTGCCATTGAATATTACCTGCTGAGTCAGTTTTTACCATCCAGAAATCATAACCTCCTATGCTATTTTCAGATTTATCACCGGATATATTAGATCTAGAAGACCCTCCGAATATATATCCTCCATCCAATGTTTGCTCAATTGAACTAACTCCCTCGCTCAAACTACCTCCTATTGTATACTCCCATTGAATTACCCCCATCGAATTTGTTTTTACTATCCACCAATCATTACCTCCAATGCAATTTCCTGATTTATCCCCAGAACTATATGAATCAGAACTCCCACCTAATAAATAACCTCCATCATTTGTTTGAATTAAAGTAGATAAGTTTTCAGTTTCTGCCGCGCCTATAGTATTCTGCCAAACTAGAACTCCTAAATAATTAGTTTTTACGATCCAATAATCCATAATTCCATGGCAATTTTCAGTCTTATCACCAGAAGCATCAGACCAAGAATATCCGCCCAAAATATATCCTCCGTCAGTTGTTTGTTTTACTCTTCTCAAATCATCGGTGGTGCTCCCCCCAATAGTATTCTGCCATTCGATTTCCTGAGAAAACAAAGTTGATGCACTAACTAATAAAAGCAATGTCACTCTTGTAAAAAGGGAGACAAACTTTGAAGGAAGATTCATGCAATTATTTTTCATAGTAAGTAGCATTAAAGGTCACTGTTTCACAAACGTCGCCCTCCCACCACCTGATTGAATCAGATATACACCATTAGAGAGCTGATTTGTTTCAAGGGTAGTTGTTGATGTTGAGATAGTTTTTTCGATGATCAGTTTCCCATAAATATCCGTCAACCTCAACCGCGATTTCCCATTCTCCAATTGAATTCCGGAGATGTTAATTGCATTCTCTGCAGGATTGGGGAAGACATGCAATTTACCTGACGCTGGTGATGCAGATGCAATTCCGGTGGGGAGAATGATAATCGTTTTAGCTGTATTAGTGATGACAGGTTCGTTGAAGTCGAAGTAGATGGCGGCGAAGTTGGTGATGGAATCGCCTGCGCTTAAATTTGTTTTGGGTTGGATGCGATAACGAACGAAGCCGTGAGAGAGGGGTTCGTTGGTGTTGCTGTCAACTAATAAAATATTTTCAAATTTGAACTCCATGTTGCGCTGGTAGTTGATCCAGTTCAGATTGACGGGATGCGAGGCGTTGGTGAATTCGAAAGTGGAGAGGTTGAGTTTGTTGGTATCAATCGGATTTAAAATTTTTACCGTGAATGCCGTATCGTTGCCGGTGTTTTGAAAACGGATAATATAATCGAGCCAAGGCGCATTGCTTAGTTGCATAGTGGTGAGTGTATCTTCACTGACTAAAATATCATTGGGATCAAAAGAACCTGTGGTGTACACTTCCCAATTGCTGTTATTGCAACTGGGATTATCATCGGTGGCGTACGGTTCAATATGTGCGCTGCTGTTGATGAGTGTGCCGATGGGGAGTCCGGGGTTGACATTTACGGTGACTATAATGCTGCCGGTTTGGAAGGGTGTTAATGCGGGGAGATTCCATATCACTGAGTCAGGGAAGATTTGACTGGGTGTAACTGTAGCTGATTGAAAGGTGACATTGTTGTAGGGGTAAAAATACACGGTGGGTGAAACTGTTGTGTTACCATAGTTTCCGTAATTGATCATATAACTCGCAGCGAAGCCACTTCGGAAATTTCCGAGAGGAGTAATGGTAATACATACATCTTCGAATGTTCCTTGCGGTTGGTAGCCGAAGTCGTTGAGGGAATCGGTTTGGTTGATGGCGGTGAAGGTGGCGGAATTGGTTAATGGGTTAGGATTAAACCATGGCTGTGATTGCGGTAATACGGTATAAGTCCCAGAATCCAGTAAAGACACTACGTATTGCCCATTTGACTGCGAAAAAGAGAAACGCCCTGTTCCCTGTTCAGTGATCTTTTTACCCTGCAGCGATGGTTCGCCAATATCCTGAAGGCCATTGCTATTAATGTCGGCGAAGAGTTTTCCTTTAAGCAGATTGTAATTATCAAAGAGTTTGACGATCCAGTAATCATAAAATCCATTGCTATTTTCAGATTTATCACCGGACATGATTGAATTAGAGAATCCGCCCAAAATATAGCCCCCTTGTGAGGTTGGGTGAAGAAATTGAAGCTCTTCATACCCGTTTCCCCCAATGGTATTCTGCCATTCTATATTTCCATTGAAATCGGTTTTTACGATCCAGTAATCACCTACACCAAAGCTCTTTTCCGTTTTATCCCAGGAAATATTTGAATAGGACCATCCACCTAAAATAAAGCCCCCGTCAATGGTTTGATTGATGGATTGAAGATTATCAACACCGCTCCCCCCGAGGGTATTCTGCCATAAGATGTTTCCCAGTGAATCGGTTTTTACAACCCAGTAATCAAAGTCACCCTTACAATTTTCCGTTTTATCCCAGGAAATATTTGAATAGGACCTTCCACCCAGAATATAGCCCTCGTCAGTTGTTTGTTGGAGGGAGAATAATTCATCAATAGCACTTCCCCCAATGGTATTCTGCCATTGGATATTTCCGATTGAATCCGTTTTTACAATCCAGTAATCCTGCCATCCTTTGCAGTTTTCTGTTTTATCCCTGAAAAGCTTGATTGGGACCATCCACCTAAAATATAGCCCCCATCAGTAGTTTGTTGAATTGTGTAAAGTTCATCATAATTGTCTCCCCCGATAGTATTTTGCCACTGGATATTACCTATTGAATCAGTTTTTACAACCCAGTAATCTTGATAACCAATGCTGTTTTCCGTTTTATCCCCGGAAAAATTAGATTCGGAATAACCACCCAAAATATAACCCCCGTCAGTAGTTTGCTGTATAGATTTAAGAAAATCATCGCTGGTTCCCCCAATCGTATTTTGCCATTGGATAATGCCTAGCGAATCCGTCTTAACAATCCAGTAATCACTTCCTCCAATGTTTATTTCCGTTTTGTCTCTAGAAATATTTGATTCGGAATAACCACCCAATATATAGCCCCCGTCGGAAGTTTGCGAGATGGAAGTAAGGAAATCCAAAGAGTTTCCCCCGATAGTGTTTTGCCATTGGATGTTTCCCAACGAATCAGTTTTTACCATCCAGTAATCTCCAAACCAACTAATTTCCGATTTATCCCCGGAAATATTTGATTCGGAAAAACCACCCAATATATAACCCCCGTCATTGGTTTGCTTGATGGAAAGCAGAATATCACCCGAACTCCCTCCAATCGTCCTTTGCCATTCAATTTCCTGAGCTAATACCGGTGATGTATTGGTAAACAAAATAAATATCAATTTAATAAGTAGCCTTTCATTGAAATTTTCCATGTTAGTATAAATATTGATAGTTCAGTTTAAAATTATAATTCATTTATTACTTTTTCACAAACGTCGCCCTCATCCCCCCTGATTGAATCAGATAGACACCATTAGAGAGTTGATTTGTTTCGAGTGTTGAAGATGTGGTTGCAACTGTTTTCTCAAGAATCAACTTCCCATAAATATCCGTCAACCGCAACTGCGCTTTCCCGTTCTCTAATTGAATGCCGGAGATGTTGATGGAATTCTCTGCGGGATTGGGGAAGACATGCAATTTTCCTTGTGCAGGTGAAGCAGTTGCAATTCCGGTGGGGAGAATGATGATGGTTTTAGCCGTGTTAGTGATGACAGGTTCGTTGAAGTCGAAGTAGATGGCGGCGAAGTTGGTGATGGAATCGCCGGCGGTGAGGGTTGTTTTTGGTTGGATGCGATAACGAACGAAGCCATGCGAGAGGGGTTCGTTGGTGTTGCTGTCGACTAATAAAATATTTTCAAATTTAAACTCCATGTTGCGCTGGTAGTTGATCCAGTTGAGGTTGACGGGATGCGAGGCGTTGGTGAATTCGAAAGTGGAGAGGTTGAGTTTGTTGGTATCAATCGGATTCAGAATTTTCACTGTGAAGGCCGTATCGTTGCCGGTGTTTTGAAAGCTGATGATGTACTCTAACCAGGGTGCATTGCTGAGTTGGGTGGTGGTGAGGGTGTCTTCGTTCACGAGGATATCATTCGGATCAAAAGAGCCGGTGGTGTACACTTCCCAGTTGCTGTTGTTGCAACTGGGGTTATCATCTGTGGCATAGGGTTCAATATGCGCGCTGCTGTTGATGAGTGTGCCAAGGGGGAGACCAAGGTTTACGTTTACGGTGACAATAATGCTGCCGGTTTGGAATGGTGTTAATGCGGGGAGATTCCAAATCACTGAGTCAGGAGAGATTTGGCTCGGTGTAACTGTTGCGGACTGAAAGGTGACATTGCTGTATGGGTAAAAACATACGATCGGATTTGATACTGTGGTAGTACCATAGTTACCATAAGAAATCATATAAGTTGCATTGAAGCCGCTGCGGAAATTTCCGAGGGGAGTGATAGTAATGCATACATCTTCAAAAATTCCTTGCGATTGGTAGGCGAAATCGTTGAGGGAGTCTGTCTGCAGAATTCCGGTGAAATTTGCAGTTTGAGATAGTGGTACTGGGTTATACCCATTAATTGGCTGTGGATAGGTTGTGAAATTTCCTGAGTCCAAAACTGAAAGAACATACTTACCATTATGATCACTAAAAGTGAAACGACTATTATTTTGTTCAATAATTTTCTTACCTACAATTGGAGGTTCCCCGACATCTCGTATTCCGTTGCTGTTTAAATCTGCAAATACTAGTCCTTTAATTAAATTATAATTACCATAAAGTTTTACGACCCAAAAATCCTCATTTCCTAATCCGTTTTCAGTTTTATCTTCGGAAATGTTGGAATTTGAAGACCCACCTAAAAGATAACCTCCATCGGAAGATTGTTCAATAGAGTACAATAAATCCTGCATATTTCCACCAATTGTATTTTGCCACTGAATAACCCCAACTGAATCTATTTTTATGACCCAGTAATCAAAATCACCCAAACAATTTTCTGTCTTAACACCTGAAATACCAGAATTGGAATATCCACATAAAATATAACCACCATCTGTAGTTTGCTTAATAGAAGTAAGTAAGTCTTGGCCACTACCTCCAATCGTTTTTTGCCATTCAATAATCCCCAATGAATCTGTTTTTACTATCCAATAATCATCACCACCAAAACTATTTTCTGTTTTATCTCCGGAGATGCCTGAATTTGAATACCCTCCTAAAATAAATCCACCATCTGTAGTTTGCTCAACTGAGAACAAGTCATCCTGTCCATTTCCACCAATTGTATTCTGCCATTGTATATTCCCCATTGTGTCAGTTTTGACAATCCAATAATCTCTACTACCTCCTATATTATTCTCCGTCTTATCTCCGGAGATATTCGAAGATGAATATCCTCCTAAAATAAATCCACCATCTTGGGTTTGTTGAATTGAATTCAACATATCATATCCACTTCCTCCAATCGTATTCTGCCACTGGATATTCCCTGTTGTATCTGTTTTTACGACCCAATAATCAAAGCCTCCTATACGATTTTCCGTCTTATCACCAGAAATATTTGAATCAGAATAACCACCCAAAATATAGCTTCCATCAGAAGTTTGTTGAATTGATTGTAATACATCTTGACTACCCCCACTAATAGTATTCTGCCATTGAATATTTCCTGAACCATCAGTTTTTACGATCCAGTAATCTCCACTTCCTAAACAATCCTCCCATTTTTCCCAAGAAATATCTGAATCAGAAAATCCGCCAAGAATAAAGCCGCCATCAGTAGTTTGATGTAATGAATACATTAAGTCATATGAACTCCCTCCTATCGTATTTTGCCATTGATAATTTCCTTGTGAACCGGTTTTCACGATCCAATAATCATAATCTCCTCTACATGTTTCATTTTTATCTCCTGAAACTGGTGAATTAGACGCGCCACCAAATATATACCCTCCTTCTACGGTTTGAGAAATTGAAGTTAAATTATCATATAAACTCCCCCCCAATCGTATTCTGCCATTCGAATTCCTGAGAATATAAAGTTGATGCACTAACCAATAAAACTAATGTCACTCTTGTAAAAAGGGAGACAAACTTTGAAGGAAGATCCTTACAATTATTTTTCATAGTAAGTAGCATTAAAGGTTATTGCTTCACAAACGTCGCCCTCATCCCCCCTGATTGAATCAGATAGACTCCATTAGAGAGCAGATCTGTTTCTAGTGTTGAAGTTGTTGTTGTCACCGTTTTCTCAAGAATTAATTTCCCATAAATATCCGTCAACCTCAACTGCGCTTTCCCATTCTCTAATTGAATGCCGGAAATGTTGATTGTATTCTCTGCGGGATTGGGGAAGACATGCAATTTACCTTGTACAGGTGATGCAGATGCAATTCCGGTTGGGAGAATGATACTGGTTTTAGCTGTATTGGTGATGACGGGTTCGTTGAAGTCGAAGTAGATGGCGGCGAAGTTGGTGATGGAATCGCCGGCGGAGAGGGTTGTTTTGGGTTGAATGCGATAACGAACAAAACCGTGAGAGAGGGGTTCGTTGGTGTTACTGTCGACTAATAAAATATTTTCAAATTTGAACTCCATGTTGCGCTGGTAGTTGATCCAGTTCAGGTTGACGGGATGCGAGGCGTTGGTGAATTCGAAAGTGGAGAGATTGAGTTTGTTGGTGTCAATCGGATTTAAAATTTTTACGGTGAAGGCCGTATCGTTACCGGTATTTTGAAAGCGGATGATGTACTCTAACCATGGGGCGTTGCTGAGTTGGGTGGTGGTGAGGGTATCTTCGTTAACGAGGATATCATTCGGATCAAAGGAGCCGGTGGTGTACACTTCCCAATTGCTGTTGTTGCAGCTGGGGTTATCATCGGTAGCATAAGGTTCGATGTGCGCGCTGCTGTTGATGAGGGTTCCAATGGGGAGTCCTGGGTTTACATTAACGGTGACGATGATGCTGCCGGTTTGGAAGGGAGTTAATGTCGGGAGATTCCAAATTACTGAATCAGGAAAGATTTGGCTTGGTGTAACTGTTGCGGATTGAAAGGTCACATTACTGTATGGGTAAAAATATACGATCGGATTTGTTACTGTGGTAGTACCATAGTTACCATAAGAAATCATATAAGTTGCGTTGAATCCACTTCGGAAATTTCCGAGAGGATTAATTGTAATGCATATATCTTCAAAACAACCTTGAGGTTGGAAGGCGAAGTCGTTAAGGGAATCGGTTTGGTGGATGGTGGTGAAGGTTGCTGTATGGGATATGGGTGAAGGGCTAAACCAGTTTATTAATTGGGGTGATACTGTGAAATTTCCTGTGTCGAGAACCGATAAGATATAGTTTCCATTTTGATCGGTGAAGGTGAAACGACCTGAAGTTTGTTCGATAATTTTTCGTGCGGGTAGAGATATATCCGCACTATCCTGAACACCGTTGTTGTTTGAGTCGGCATATACATGACCAGTAATTAAATTGTACTTATTAGTTAGTTTTATGAGCCAAAAATCCACTCCTCCTCCAAAATTATTTTCTGTCTTATCTCCAGATATATTAGATCTAGAATAACCACCTAATATATAGCCACTATTTGAAATTTGCTTAACAGAATGTAATTCATCAAGATCACGCCCTCCAATCGTATTTTGCCAGAGGATAATTCCATTTGCATCTGTTTTTATGACCAAATAATCAAACCCAACTATACTATTTTCAACCTTATCTCCAGAAATGTTAGATGAAGAATATCCACCTATAAAATAACCACCATCCCAAGTTGGTTCAATTGATTCCAAAACATCATGAAAACTTCCCCCGATTGTATTTTGCCACTGGATATTTCCAAAACTATCCGTCTTTACAATCCAGTAATCAAAAAGGCCTAAGTTGTTTTCTGTTTTATCTCCAGATATATTTGATTTAGATATTCCTCCTAATATATATCCTCCATCAGCAGTTTGCTGAATATAATTTAACCAATCATCTCCACTCCCTCCGATTGTATTCTGCCATTGAATATTCCCAAGAACGTCGGTTTTTACAATCCAATAGTCCGCTCCTCCCAAACTATTTTCAGTTTTATCCCCCGAGATATTTGAAGTGCAAGACCCTCCCAAAATATATCCTCCATCATCAGTTTCTTGAATTGAATTCAAGTAATCATAAAAACCACCTACTATCGTATTCTGCCAAAGAATACTACCAAGCGAATCAGTTCTCACAATCCAGTAATCTGCAATTATACTGAATTCATTTTTATCTCCGGAAATGTCTGATTCAGAATATCCACTCAATAGAAATCCACCATCTGAAGTTTGCACAATAGAGTTTAAAATATCATTATCGCTACCACCTATGGTGTTTTGCCATTGAATAACCCCCAATGAATCGATCTTAACGATCCAATAATCATAAAATCCTAAACAGATTTCCGTTTTATCTCCGGTATAATTTGAATCGGACCAGCCGCCTAAAACATATCCCCCATCCGAAGTTTGCAGAATTACGCTCAATTTATCAGTATCACTACCTCCTATTGTATTCTGCCACTCGATATTCCCAATAGAATCTGTTTTTACAATCCAAAAATCTTCTTTCCCTTTACAATTTTCTGTCTTATCATAAGATATGTTTGAAGTGGAGCTTCCACCCAAAATATACCCTCCATCACGTGTTTGCTGAATTGATTTAAGTTCATCAGTGCCACCCCCCCCTATAGTTTTTTGCCACTCTATTTCCTGTGCAAAAACGGGTTTAAATGTTAAAGCAAGTACACAAAAAATACATAAGACGGTGATATAAATTTTAGTCATGACTTTAATTTGAAGATTTGTCGATTTGAAAATTTGAAGATGATTCCATTTGATGAAGATTTTTTATTTAGATGAATCTATTAAATGAAGGGTAATTATCTATGAAATTATTGTTTCACAAACGTAGCTCTCAATTCGCCTGACTGAATCAAATAAATTCCCGAGGAAAGATTATTTGTTTCTAGTGTTGTTGTTATTGATGTTATCGTTTTTTCAAGAATGAGTTTGCCATAAATATCCGTTAAACGCAATTGGGCTATTCCGTTTTCGAGTTGAATGCCGGAGATGTTGATTGTATTTTCTGCGGGATTGGGGAAGACATGCAATTTTCCCTGTACAGGTGTGGCGGATGCAATTCCGGTGTGGAGAATGATAATTGTTTTAGCAGTATTGGTGATGACGGGTTCGTTGAAGTCGAAGTAGATGGCGGCGAAGTTGGTGATGGAATCGCCGGCGGAGAGGGTGGTTTTGGGTTGGATGCGATAACGAACGAAACCGTGCGAGAGGGGTTCGTTGGTGTTGCTATCGGGAAGGAGAATGTTTTCAAATTTGAATTCCATGTTGCGCTGGTAGTTGATCCAGTTCAGGTTGACGGGATGCGAGGCGTTGGTGAATTCGAAAGTGGAGAGGTTGAGTTTGTTGGTATCGATTGGATTTAAAATTTTTACGGTGAAGGCTGTATCGTTGCCGGTGTTTTGAAAGCGGATGATGTACTCTAACCAGGGCGCGTTGCTGAGTTGCGTGGTGGTGAGGGTGTCTTCGTTCACGAGGATATCATTCGGATCAAAGGAGCCGGTGGTATTTACTACCCAACTACTATTGTTGTTGCCTTGGTTTGCATCGGTGGCATACGGTTCGATGTGAGCACTGCTGTTGATGAGTGTGCCGATGGGGAGTCCGGAATTCACATTTACAGTTATGATGATACTACCAGTTTGAAATGGAGTCATCGGGGACAAATTCCATATTACTGAATCAGGTGAGATTTGACTCGGTGTAACAGTTGATGATTGAAATGTGACATTACTATACGGATAAAAATAAACACTGGGTGATATATTGGTAGTACCATAATTGCTGTATTTAATTTGATAATAAGCAGTAAAGCCACTCCGAAAATTACTTATGGGAGTAATCGTAATACTACCATCTTCAAAAGCGCCTTGCGATTGGAAGGCAAAATCGTTGAGGGAATCGGTTTGGTGGATTCCAGTGAAAGTTGCTGTATGAGATACGGGAGCAGGGTTATACCAGTTGATTGATGGAGGAGACGCTATGAAATTTCCGGTATCAAGAACAAATAAGGAATAATTTCCATTTTGATCACTGAAGCAAACACTATTAGAACCCTGCTCAGTAATCTTTTGATTAGCAAGTTGTGGTTCTCCGCTATCATGGATGCTATTATTGTTTGAGTCAGAAAACAATTGCCCCTTTATCAAATTGTATTGATCTCTTATTTTTACAACCCAAAAATCCTCAAGGACATAACAATTCTCTGTTTTATCTCCAGAAATGTCAGACCAAGACCATCCACCTAAAACATATGCTCCATCAGTGGTTTCCAGAACGGAAGTCAGCCTATCTGCATTACTTCCTCCAATAGTATTCTGCCATTGTATATACCCTGCCGTATCCAATTTTACAACCCAATAGTCTATGTCACCTAAACTATTTTCAGTTTTATCAACGGAGATATTTGAGGCAGAAGACCCGCTTAAAATATAGCCCCCATCGTTGGTTTGTTGAACAGAAGACATCCAATCAATAAAGCTACCACCTATGGTATTCTGCCATTCGATATTCCCAGCAACATCAGTTTTTACAATCCAGAAATCATCAAACCCCAAACAATTTTCAGATTTATCTCCGGAAATATTTGAGTTGGAATTTCCGCCTAAGACATAACCACCATCTGCAGTTTGCTGAACTGAATACATAAAATCATTTACAGATCCCCCTAGTGTATTCTGCCATTGAATATTTCCTTGTGAATCCGTTTTTACAATCCAATAATCATAACCACCTAAACAGTTCTCGGTTTTGTCTCCGGAAATACCAGAACCCGAGAATCCACCTAAAATAAAACCTCCATCTGCAGTTTGGTGAATGGAGTTCAACTCATCATTTATACTGCCACCAATCGTATTTTGCCACTGAATATTTCCAATTGAATCGGTCTTCACGATCCAGTAGTCATAGCCTCCCTGGCTGTTTTCAGTTTTATCCCCTGAAATATCAGACCTGGATTTTCCACCTAAAATATACCCGCCATCAGCTGTTTGTTGAAGTGCGAACAATTCGTCCTCTAAAATACCTCCAATCGTATTCTGCCATTGGATATTCCCAAGTGAATCGGTTTTAACAATCCAATAATCAAAATCTCCTAAACAGTTTTCTGTTTTATCTCCAAATATGTAAGATTCTGAATATCCTCCCAAAATAAATCCGCCGTCAGCGGTTTGCATAACAGAAGTTAGATTATCATTTAGAATTCCTCCTATCGTATTTTGCCATTGAATATTCCCAATAGAGTCCGTTTTGACTATCCAATAATCATTTCCTCCAATGCAATTTTCTGTCTTATTTCCAGAGAAGTTCGATACAGAAGTTCCCCCTAAAATATATCCTCCGTCAGAAGTTTGCTTCATTGAGCTTAACCAATCTACATTGTTCCCCCCAATCGTTTTCTGCCACTCAATTTCCTGAGAAAAACCAGGTTTAAATGCTAATGAAAGTAAACAAAAAAAGTATAGGACGGAGGTATAAATTTTAGTCATGACTTTAATTTGAAGATGTGATAATTTGAAGATTTGAAGATCTCCCTATGCGGGAGACAGGTTTGAAGATGTGATGATCTCTCATTCTGGAGAGAGGTTTGAAGTTGTTTAATGCGAGATTACTTTTTCACAAACGTCGCCCTCCTACCCCCTGATTGAATCAGATAGACCCCATTAGCGAGTTGGTTTGTTTCTAGTGTTGAATTTGTGGTTGTGACGGTTTTCTCAAGAATTAACTTCCCATAAATATCCATCAACCGCAACTGCACTTTCCCGTTCTCCAATTGAATACCGGAGATGTTAATTGTATTCTCTGCGGGATTTGGAAAGACATGCAATTTGCCTTGTGTTTGTGTTGCGGATGCAATTCCGGTGGGGAGAATGATAATGGTTTTAGCAGTATTGGTGATAACGGGCTCGTTAAAGTCGAAGTAGATGGCGGCGAAGTTGGTGATGGAATCGCCGGCGGTGAGGGTGGTTTTGGGTTGGATGCGATAACGAACAAAACCGTGAGAGAGGGGTTCGTTGATGTTGCTGTCGGGAAGGAGAATGTTTTCAAATTTAAACTCCATGTTGCGCTGGTAGTTGATCCAGTTTAGGTTGACGGGATGCGATGCGTTGGTGAATTCGAAAGTGGAGAGGTTGAGTTTGTTGGTATCAATCGGATTTAAAATTTTAACGGTGAAGGCTGTATCGTTACCCGTGTTTTGAAAGCGGATGATGTACTCTAACCAGGGAGCGTTGCTGAGTTGGGTGGTGGTAAGGGTATCTTCGTTCACGAGGATATCATTGGGATCAAGGGAGCCGGTGGTGTACACTTCCCAGTTGCTGTTGTTGCAACTGGGGTTATCATCGGTGGCATACGGCTCAATATGCGCGCTGCTGTTGATGAAGGTTCCAATGGGGAGTCCGGGGTTTACATTGACGGTGACGATAATGCTGCCGGTTTGGAAGGGTGTTAATGCCGGGATGTTCCATTGCACTGAGTCAGGGAAGATTTGACTGGGTGTAACTGTAGCTGATTGAAAAGTGACATTGCTATACGGGTAAAAATATACGATCGGATTTGATACTGTGGTAGTACCATAGTTACCGTAAGAAATCATATAATTTGCGTTGAAGCCACTTCGGAAATTTCCTAGTGGAGTGATTGTAATGCAAACATCTTCAAAAGTTCCTTGAGGTTGGAAGGCGAAATCGTTGAGGGAATCGGCTTGGTTGATCGCGGAGAAGGTTGATGTATGTGATATTGGTGAAGGATTAAACCAGTTAATTGATTGTGGTGACAATGTGAAATTTCCTGTGTCGAGAACAGACAATTTATAATTACCATTCTGATCAGCATAGGTGAAGCGACCGGTAATTTGCTCGGTAATTTTTAGGGCTGCTAGAGGTGGTTCTCCACTATCCTGAATACCGTTGTTGTTTATGTCAGCAAATAAATGGCCGGAGATTAAATTGAGGTTATCGGTTAGTTTCACTATCCAGTAATCATTATTACCTAAACAATTTTTCGATTTATCTTCTGAAATATTTGACAAAGAACTCCCACCTAAAATGAAGCTTCCATCACTGGTTTGCTCTATTGACAACAGACCATCAAAATCATTACCTCCAATAGTATTCTCCCATATGACTTGGCCTACCTCATCGGTTCTTACAATCCAGAAATCATTAGTTCCAATACAATTTTCTGACTTATACCCAGAGATATTAGATGTAGATTCTCCACCTAAAATAAATCCACCATTATTGGTTTGTTCAATAAACCGTATTCCGTCAAAAAAATTACCTCCAATTGTATTTTGCCATTGAATATTACCCAAATCATCGGTTTTTAAAATCCAGTAATCCCAATATCCCAAGGAGTTTTCTGTCTTATCTCCAGAAAAGTTTGACACAGACCAACCACCCAAAATATAACCTCCGTCATAGGTTTGTTGGATTGAATACAGTAAATCCACATCATTGCCCCCAATCGTATTCTGCCATTGGATATTTCCAATAGAATCGACTTTTACAATCCAATAATCATTTCGATTTAGTAATCCTATTGCGTTTTCAGTCTTATCTCCGGAAATATCAGATTTTGAAAATCCTCCTAATATAAAGCCTCCATCCGAGGTTTGCTTTATTGACTGTAGAACATCATCTAAACTGCCCCCAATTGTGTTCTGCCATTGAATATTCCCAGAAGAATCGGTTTTTACGATCCAGTAATCTATATACCCCAAACTATTTTCTGTCTTGTCGCCAGAAATGTTTGATTTAGATGATCCACCTAAAATGTAGCCTCCATCAGAGGTTTGCTCTATAGAAATGAAATGGTCATCATCATTCCCTCCAATAGTATTCTGCCATTGAATATTTCCAATTGAATCTGTTTTAACGAACCAGTAATCCCAAGATGACCCCATACTATTTTCTGTTTTATCACCAGAAATGTCGGAAACGGAATGACCACCCAAAATAAAACCACCATCATAGGTTTGCTGAATAGAGAACAGTTTGTCCGTCGAACTCCCTCCAATTGTATTCTGCCATAGTATATTCCCCGCTGAATCGGTTTTTAAGATCCAATAATCATCTGATCCTATATTATTTTCCGTTTTATCTCCGAAGATGCCTGAACTTGACCACCCGCCTAAAATGTATCCCCCATCAGAAGTCTGATGAACACACTGTAAATAGTCATTCCAATTGCCCCCAATTGTATTCTGCCATTCGATTTCCTGAGAAAACAAAGTTGATGCACTAACTAATAAAAGCAATGTCACTCTTGTAAAAAGGGAGACAAACTTTGAAGGAAGATTCATGCAATTATTTTTCATAGTAAGTAGCATTAAAGGTCACTGTTTCACAAACGTCGCCCTCTTACCCCCTGATTGAATCAGATAGACCCCATTGGAGAGTAGATTTGTTTCGAGTGTTGAATTTGTGGTTGTGACGGTTTTCTCAAGAATTAACTTCCCATAAATATCCGTCAATCTCAACAGCGCTTTCCCATTCTCCAATTGAATACCGGAGATGTTAATTGTATTCTCTGTGGGATTTGGGTAGACATGCAATTTTCCTTGTGATGGTGATGCAGCTGCAATTCCGGTGGGTAGAACGATGATTGTTTTCGCGGTGTTGGTGATCACCGGCTCGTTGAAGTCGAAATAGATGGCGGCGAAGTTGGTGATGGAATCGCCGGCGGTGAGGGTGGTCTTGGGTTGGATGCGATAACGAACAAAGCCGTGAGAGAGGGGTTCGTTGGTGTTGCTATCGGGGAGGAGAATGTTTTCAAATTTAAACTCCATGTTGCGCTGGTAGTTGATCCAGTTCAGGTTGACGGGATGCGAGGCGTTGGTGAATTCAAAAGTGGAGAGATTGAGTTTGTTGGTATCAATCGGATTTAAAATTTTTACGGTGAAGGCTGTATCGTTACCCGTGTTTTGAAAGCGGATGATGTACTCTAACCATGGGGCGCTGGCAAGTTGTGTGGTGGTGAGGGTGTCTTCGTTCACGAGGATATCATTCGGATCAAAGGAGCCGGTGGTGTACACTTCCCAATTGCTGTTGTTGCAGCTGGGGTTATCATCGGTAGCATACGGCTCGATATGCGCACTGCTGTTGATGAGGGTTCCGATGGGGAGTCCGAGGTTGACATTTACGGTGACGATGATGCTGCCGGTTTGGAAGGGTGTTAATGCGGGGAGATTCCATACTACAGAATCAGGAAAGATTTGGTTTGGGGTTACTGCTGCTGATTGATAGGTGACATTGCTGTATGGGTAAAAATAAACTGTTGGTGTAACTGTGGTATTTCCATAGTTTCCATAACTGATCATATAACTTGCAGTGAAACCGCTGCGGAAATTTCCGAGAGGAGTGATCTTAACACAAACATCTTCAAAAGTTCCTTGCGGTTGGATGGCGAAGTCGTTGAGGGAATCGGTTTGGTTGATGGCAGTGAAGGTGGCTGATTGGGTTGAAGGAAGAGGACTAAACAAGTTTATTGATTGAAGTAATACTGTAAAATTTCCAGTATCAAGAACCGACAAACTATAATTACCATTCTGATCGCTGAAAGTGAAACGTCCGGTATTTTGTTCGATGATCTTGTGTGCGGTAAATGGCAGTTCTCCACTGTCCTGATTCCCGTTGTTGTTTAAATCAACATACAACTTGCCAGTTATTAAATTGAACTTATCTGTAAGTTTTATGATCCAGTAATCGCTATATCCTAAACAATTTTCCGTCTTGTCTCCAGAGATGTCCGACAGAGTATACCCGCCTATTATATAACCCCCATCAGATGTTTGCTCAATTGAATTCAATTCATCTGAATTACCACCCCCAATAGTATTCTCCCATTGAATATTCCCCATTGAATCAGTTTTCACAATCCAGTAATCTGTATCACCCAAATTAAGTTCAGTTTTATTTCCGGAAATGTTGGATTCTGATGTTCCACCTAAAATATAACCACCATCAGCAGTTTGCTGCATTGAAAACAATCTATCATATTTACTCCCTCCAATAGTGTTCTGCCATTGGACATTTCCTGCCCCATCGGTTTTTACAATCCAAAAATCGTAGTACCCACTGCTACCAATTACATCCCCTGTTTTATCTCCTGAGATAGGTGAATCAGAAAAACCACCCAAAATATACCCCCCATCTGTAGTTTGTTGAATAGAGTATAATTGATCACTTTGAACTCCACCAATTGTCTTTTGCCATTGAATATCTCCTATAGAATCGATTTTTAAGATCCAATAATCCGCGTTAGCACTATTTTCTATTTTATCCCCAGATATATTTGATAAGGAACTTCCACCTAAAATATAGCCCCCATCTGATGTTTGTACAATAGACCTCAACCAATCATAGTCATTTCCTCCAATCGTATTCTCCCATTGTATATTCCCCACCCCATCAACTTTTACAATCCAGTAATCATACAATCCAAATCCAATTTCCGTTTTATCCCCCGAGTTGTTTGAATGAGACCATCCCCCCAAAATATAACCTCCATCAAAAGTTTGTTGAATTGTATTTAAAATATCATCATTAGATCCTCCAATTGTATTCTGCCATTGGATATTCCCAATTGCATCGATTTTTACAATCCAGTAATCTCTCCACCCAACAGTAATTACAGGATTCTCAGTCTTGTCTCCAGAAATACCTGAATAGGAAGAACCACCTAATATATAACCTCCATCATAAGTTTGCTTTATTGAGTGCAAATAATCAGTGGCACTACCACCAATTGTATTTTGCCATTGAATATTCCCGACTGCATCGGTTTTAACGATCCAGTAATCAAAACCTCCAAGATAATTCTCGGTCTTGTCAACGGAAATACTTGAGCTGGAATATCCCCCCAAAATATAGCCACCATCAATTGTTTGATGAACAGAGTATAGTCTATCATCAAGACTCCCGCCTAGCGTATTCTGCCATTCAATTTCCTGAGAATACAAAGTTGATGCACTAACCAATAAAAGCAATGTCACTCTTGTAAAAAAGGAGACAAACTTTGAAGGAATATCCAAGCAATTATTTTTCATAGTAAGTAGCATTAAAGGTTATTGTTTCACAAACGTCGCCCTCATCCCCCCCGATTGAATCAGATAAACACCATTAGCGAGTTGATTTGTTTCGAGTGTTGAAGTTGTAGTTGTCACCGTTTTCTCAAGAATTAGCTTCCCATAAATATCCGTCAACCGCAACTGCGCTTTCCCGTTCTCCAATTGAATACCGGAGATGTTAATTGTATTCTCGGCAGGATTTGGGAAGACAAGGAGTTTTCCTTGTGTTGGTGATGCAGATGCAATTCCGGTGGGGAGAATGATAATTGTTTTTGCGGTGTTGGTGATGACAGGTTCGTTGAAGTCGAAATAGATGGCGGCGAAGTTGGTGATGGAATCGCCGGCGGTGAGGGTTGTTTTGGGTTGGATGCGATAGCGAACAAAGCCATGCGAGAGAGGTTCGTTGGTGTTGCTATCGACTAATAAAATGTTTTCAAATTTAAACTCCATGTTGCGCTGGTAGTTGATCCAGTTGAGGTTGACGGGATGCGAGGCGTTGGTGAATTCGAAAGTGGAGAGGTTGAGTTTGTTGGTATCAATCGGATTCAGAATTTTCACTGTGAAGGCCGTATCGTTGCCGGTGTTTTGAAAGCTGATGATGTACTCTAACCAGGGCGCGTTGCTGAGTTGGGTGGTGGTGAGGGTATCTTCGTTCACGAGAATATCATTGGGATCAAAGGAGCCGGTGGTGTACACTTCCCAATTGCTGTTGTTGCAACTGGGGTTATCATCGGTGGCATACGGCTCGATATGCGCGCTGCTGTTGATGAGTGTACCAATGGGGAGTCCGAGGTTGACGTTTACTGTGACGATGATGCTGCCAGTTTGGAAGGGGGTTAATGCCGGGAGATTCCAAATTACTGAATCAGGTGTGATTTGACTTGGGGTAAGTGTTGCGGATTGAAAGGTCACATTACTGTATGGGTAAAAATATACGATCGGATTTGTTACTGTGGTAGTACCATAGTTACCATAAGAAATCATATAAGTTGCGTTGAATCCGCTGCGGAAATTTCCGAGAGGAGTGATAGTAATGCATACATCTTCAAAAGTTCCTTGCGGTTGGTAGGCGAAGTCGTTGAGTGAATCGGTTTGGTTGATGGCGGTGAAGGTGACTGGATGAGATACGGGAGAAGGGTTATACCAGTTTATTGATTGAGGAGAAACGGTGAAATTTCCGCTGTCGAGTACTGATAAGATATAGTTTCCGTCTTGATCGGTGAAGGTGAAACGACCTGAAGTTTGTTCGGTAATTCTTCGTGCTAGTATTGGTGATTCTCCGCTTTCAAGAATTCCGTTGCTGTTTAAATCTGAAAATAGTTTTCCTGTAATCAGATTGCATTTATCTGTTAGTTTGACAACCCAATAATCAAAATTTCCTAAACTATTTTCGGACTTATCTCCAGAAATGTTTGAATCAGACTTTCCGCCAAAGACATATTCCTTATTAGAGGTTATATCAAGAGAAAATAGGCTTTCCTCTAAACTTCCACCAATTGTATTTTGCCAAACAATCTTTCCTATTGAATCTGTTTTAATGATCCAGGCATCCGAATCTCCTATAGAATTTTCTGTCTTACTTCCAGAGATGTTAGACAATGAATGTCCACCCAAAAAATACCCCCTATCGTCAGTTTGTTTAACTGAAATCAAATAATCCTCAAAAGAGCCTCCAATTGTTTTCTGCCATTGTATATTTCCAATGGAGTCAGTTTTCACTATCCAATAATCTTCATCACCAAAACAATTTTCTGTTTTAACTCCTGAGATATTAGATTCCGAATATCCACCTAAAATATAGCCGCCATCTGAAGTTTGTTGAACAGAGTTTAATTTATCACCCGCACTCCCGCCTATTGTATTTTGCCACTGAATATTACCCAGTGAATCCGTTTTTACAATCCAGTAATCCCAAATACCGAAACTATTTTCCGTTTTATCTCCAGAGATATCAGATATAGAATAACCACCAAGAATATATCCTCCATCAGTAGTTTGTTGAATTGATGTCAAAATATCATTGTCATTTCCACCAATTGTGTTTTGCCAAAGTATATTACCAACTGAGTCAATTTTCACAACCCAATAATCTTTCAAACCTAAACTATTTTCAGATTTATCTCCAGAAATATTAGATGTAGACTCTCCTCCTAAAATAAATCCACCATCTACAGTTTCCTGTACGGTGAATAACACATCCCAATTACTACCACCAATAGTATTCTGCCATTGTATATTTCCTACGGAATCAGTTTTCAATACCCAATAATCACAAACTCCTAAAGAATTCTCGGATTTATCGCCCCCTATACTTGAGTAAGAATATCCTCCTAAAATGTAACCGCCATCTGAAGTTTGTTGAACAGAGTTTAACACATCACCCGCACTCCCGCCTATTGTATTTTGCCACCAAATATTACCCAGTGAATCCGTTTTTACAATCCAGTAATCCCAATAACCGAAACTATTTTCCGTTTTATCTCCAGAAATGTTTGAGTCTGAATGGCCGCCCAAAATAAATCCCCCATCATTAGTTTTTTGAACTGAAAACATGCCATCTATTTTACTCCCCCCAATCGTATTCTGCCATTGGATTTCCTGAGCTAATACCGATGATGTATTAATAAATAAAATCAGTATTAATTTGATAAATAGCCTTTGAATGAAATTTTCCATGTTAGAATAAATTTTGATGGTTAAGTTTAAAATTATAAATCACGTTTTACTGCTTCACAAACGTCGCCCTCCTACCCCCTGATTGAATCAGATAGACACCATTAGAGAGCAGATTTGTTTCTATTGTTGAAGTTGTAGTTGTCACCGTTTTCTCAAGAATCAACTTCCCATAAATATCCGTCAACCTCAACTGCGCTTTTCCATTCTCCAATTGAATTCCGGAGATGTTGATAGAATTCTCCGCCGGATTTGGGAAGACATGCAATTTTCCTTGTACAGGTGATGCAGATGCAATTCCGGTGGGGAGAATGATGATGGTTTTAGCCGTGTTAGTGATGACAGGTTCGTTGAAGTCGAAGTAGATGGCGGCGAAGTTGGTGATGGAATCGCCGGCGGTGAGGGTTGTTTTGGGTTGGATGCGGTAACGAATAAATCCATGCGAGAGGGGTTCGTTGGTGTTGCTATCGGGCAGGAGAATATTTTCGAATTTGAACTCCATGTTGCGCTGGTAGTTGATCCAGTTGAGGTTGACGGGATGCGAGGCGTTGGTGAATTCAAAAGTGGAGAGGTTGAGTTTGTTGGTATCAATCGGATTTAAAATTTTTACGGTGAATGCTGTATCGTTACCGGTATTTTGAAAGCGGATGCTGTACTCTAACCAGGGTGCATTGCTGAGTTGCGTGGTGGTGAGGGTGTCTTCGTTAACCAGAATATCATTCGGATCAAAGGAGCCGGTGGTGTACACTTCCCAATTGCTGTTATTGCAGCTGGGGTTATCATCGGTGGCATAGGGTTCGATGTGCGCGCTGCTGTTGATGAGTGTGCCAATGGGGAGACCAAGGTTTACGTTTACGGTGACAATAATGCTGCCGGTTTGGAATGGTGTTAATGCGGGGAGATTCCAAATCACTGAATCAGGAAAGATTTGGTTTGGAGTTACTGTTGCTGATTGAAAGGTGACGTTGTTATACGGGTAAAAATAAACTGTTGGTGTAACAGTAGTGGTTCCATAATTACCGTAACTGATCATGTAACTTGCAGTGAATCCACTTCTGAAATTTCCGAGTGGAGTGATTGTAATGCAGACATCTTCAAAAGTTCCTTGCGGTTGGAAGGCGAAGTCGTTGAAGGAATCGGTTTGGTGGATGGTGGTGAAGGTGGCTGATTGAGATACAGGAAAAGGGTTATACCAGTTTATTGATTGCGGTGATATAGTGAAGTTTCCCGAATCGATTACCACAAGTGAAAAATTACCACTTTGGTCACTGAAACTAAAACGACCTGTATTCTGCTCAATAATTTTCCTCGTTAGCAAACCGAGTTCGCCACTATCTTGAATGCCATTGCTGTTTAAGTCAGCAAATAACTTTCCTTTAATTAAATTAAAATTGTCTGTAAGTTTTATAATCCAATAATCAGAACTTCCCAAGCTATTCTCTATCTTATCTCCTGAGATATTGGAAGATGTATGACCGCCCAAAATATAGTCACCGTCGGTGGTTTGTTGAATTGAATATAAATAATCTGCTAGGCTTCCGCCAATCGTATTCTGCCATTGGATAGCTCCCATGGAATCAACCTTGACGATCAAGTAATCCAGAGATCCGTTGCTATTTTCAGTCTTATCACCTGAGATATTGGACAATGACCATCCGCCCAGTACATAACCTCCGTCGGTGGTTTTTTGAATAGAGCGCAATTCTTCATATTCACTCCCACCAATCGACTTCTGCCATTGAATAGTTCCCAGAGAATCAACCTTAACAATCCAGAAATCAAAACCTCCATTGGTGGTTATCGTTTTATCGCCGGAAATTCCTGAACCAGATTTTCCACCAAAAATATAGCCCCCATCGGTGGTCTGTTGAATTGAATATAGATAATCCACTAGGCTTCCTCCAATAGTATTCTCCCATTGGATATCTCCCAGTGAATCAACCTTTACAATCCAGTAATCAAAAAACCCGAAACCATATTCTGTTTTATCACCGCCAATATTAGATTGTGAGGTCCCAGCTAAAATATAGCCCCCGTCGGTGGTTTGTTGAATGGAATTTAAATATTCCGAGGAGCCTCCGCCAATCGTATTCTGCCATTGGATATTTCCAATCGAATCAACCTTTACAATCCAGTAATCATTTTGTCCTATACTAGTTTCCGTTTTATCTCCGGAAATATTTGATTGTGAAGTACCAGCCAAAATATATCCCCCGTCTGTCGTTTGCTGAAAATCGCCCAACTGATCAAAACTACTTCCTCCTATTGTATTTTGCCACTGGATTAAACCCAATGAGTCCACTTTAACGATCCAGTAATCACTAAGTCCCTTGCAGTTTTCAGTTTTGTCACCAGAGATGTTAGAATCAGAATAACCGCCAAGGATATACCCCTCGTCGCTAGTTTGACAAATAGAGTATAATCGATCTTCATTGCTCCCTCCAATCGTCTTTTGCCATTGAAGATTTCCTTTAGAATCAATTTTAACGATCCAATAATCAAAATCACCTAAACAATTTTCCGTCTTATCTCCTGATATGTTGGACGTTGAACTTCCACCTAAAATATACCCCTTGTCTGTGGTTTGCTGAATAAAGTTTAAAACATCATTCAAGTTTCCCCCAATCGTATTCTGCCATTCAATTTCCTGAGCAAATACCGGTGATGTATTAATAAACAAAATCAGTATTAATTTGATAAATAGCCTTTGAATGAAATTTTCCATATTAATATAAATATTGATAGTTCAGTTTAAAATTACAATTCATTTATTACTGCTTCACAAACGTCGCCCTCATCCCCCCTGATTGTATCAGATAGACCCCATTAGAGAGCTGGTTTGTTTCCAGTGTTGGAGTTGTAGTTGTGACCGTTTTCTCAAGAATTAACTTTCCATAAATATCCATCAACCTCAACTGCGCCTTTCCATTCTCTAATTGAATTCCGGAGATGTTGATTGTATTCTCTGCGGGATTGGGGAAGACATGCAATTTTCCTTGTGCTGGAGATGCAGCTGCAATTCCGGTGGGGAGAATAATAATTGTTTTCGCCGTGTTGGTGATGACGGGTTCGTTGAAGTCGAAGTAGATGGCGGCGAAGTTGGTGATGGAATCGCCGGCGGTGAGATTTGTTTTGGGTTGGATGCGATAGCGAACGAATCCATGCGAGAGGGGTTCGTTGGTGTTGCTATCGGGAAGTAGAATATTTTCAAATTTGAACTCCATGTTGCGCTGGTAGTTGATCCAGTTGAGGTTGACGGGATGCGATGCGTTGGTGAATTCAAAAGTGGAGAGATTGAGTTTGTTGGTATCAATCGGATTTAGAATTTTAACCGCGAAGGCTGTATCGTTACCCGTGTTTTGAAAGCGGATGATGTACTCTAACCAGGGGGCGTTGCTGAGTTGGGTGGAGGTGAGGGTGTCTTCATTCACGAGGATATCATTCGGATCAAGGGAGCCTGTAGTGTACACTTCCAAATTGCTGTTGTTGCAGCTCGGATTATCATCGGTGGCATAGGGTTCGATGTGTGCGCTGCTGTTGATGAGTGTGCCGATGGGGAGTCCGGGGTTGACATTTACGGTGACGATGATGCTGCCTGTTTGGAAGGGTGTTAATGCCGGGAGACTCCAAATCACCGAATCTGGTGTGATTTGACTCGGTGTAACTGTTGCGGATTGAAAGGTGACGTTGTTGTAGGGATAAAAGTACACGGTGGGTGAAACTGTAGTGTTACCATAGTTTCCATAACTGATCATATAACTTGCATTGAAGCCGCTGCGGAAATTTCCGAGAGGAGTAATGGTAATACAAACATCTTCGAATGTTCCTTGCGGTTGGTAGGCGAAATCGTTGAGGGAGTCGGTTTGGTGGATGGTGGTGAAAGTGGCTGTATGAGATATTGGAGAAGGGTTATACCAGTTTATTGATTGGGGAGACACGGTGAAATTTCCAGAATCAAGAACAAGAACTGAATAGTTTCCGTTTTGATCACTGAATACAAAACGTCCGGTATTTTGTTCGGTAATCTTATGAGCGGCAAGTGGTGGTTCGCCGATATCCTGAAGGCCGTTGCTGATGAGGTCTGCGAATAGTTTTCCTGTTAGCAGATTGTATTTATCGGTGAGTTTGACGATCCAGTAGTCAGATCCTCCTATGTAATTTTCCTTCTTATCCCCAGAAATATTTGAGGCTGAATATCCACCCAAAATATAGCCTCCGTCGGTGGTTTGCTGAATGGAGAACAAGAAATCCCAGCCATTCCCACCAATTGTATTCTGCCGTTGGATGTCTCCCAAAGAATCAACCTTGACAATCCAGTAATCCCAATTACCATAGCAATTTTCCGTCTTATCACCGGAGATATTTGACAAAGACCAGCCACCGAAAATACAGCCACCGTCGGACGTAAGTTGAATCGACCATAATTCATCATCGAAACTCCCACCAATCGTATTTTGCCATTGGATACCTCCCAGAGAATCGACCTTGACAATCCAGTTATCAATACCACCATTACAATTTTCCGTTTTATCACCAGAAATATTTGATCTGGAACTTCCACCCAAAACATAGCCACCGTCGGTAGTTTGTTGAATTGAATATAAATTATCATCATCACTACCTCCAATCGTATTCTGCCATTCAATTACGCCCAGTGAATTTAACTTGACGATCCAGTAATCATTTAGTCCAACACAATTTTCCGACTTATCACCGGAAATATTGGAGTTTGAATACCCACCTAACATATAGCCCCCATCAGTTGATTGTAGGATTGAATTCAGTCTGTCATTATCGCTCCCCCCTATCGTATTCTGCCATTGAATAGCTCCCTGAGAATCCACCTTGATTATCCAAAGATCATTACTACCAAAACAATTTTCCGTCTTATCACCGGAAATGTTGGAGCTTGAATACCCACCTAAAATATAGCCTCCATCCGCGGTTTGCTGAATTGAATTCAAAAATTCTGGACCACTCCCTCCAATCGAATTCTGCCATTGTATAGCTCCTTGGGAATCCACCTTGACTATCCAGTAGTCACCACCTCCTCCAATGTGATTTTCAGTCTTATCACCGGATATACTTGAACCAGACCGACCACCCAAAATATAGCCTCCGTCGGTGGTTTGTTGGATGGAGTACAAATCATCAACAGAATTCCCCCCAATCGTGTTTTGCCATTGGATCACTCCCTGGTAGTCCACCTTGACAATCCAGTAATCAAGATTTCCAATACAGTTTTCTGTCTTATCACCGGAAATATTTGACTTGGACGACCCACCTAAGATATAGCCTCCGTCGGTGGTTTGATGGATAGAGTACAATCTATCCTGATCATTCCCTCCAATCGTATTCTGCCATTCAATTTCTTGGGCATTGCTGAAAGAAAACAAAGCAATAAACAGAGCGAAAGTCAGGCACAGGTTTTTCATGATCGTAAAATTTCAAATAAAAGTAAAGAAAATCAACGAATTACCGCAATGTTTAGTAAGAAAATTTAAACATGTGGTAACATTGGGCGATCGACCCAACCGGAACGCCGGTAATCACCGGAAAAGGTGCCGGATAATCAGGTTAAAATGCAAAGGTGCGGTACGATTTGACCCTGATGCTGCTATTTCTAAAAACCCCTGTTTAAGTATTCGCTTTAAATATCCGATTCAACCATTTCAGCATGGAGAAGGCAATGGCGGTGGCGACGAGTAAGAGGAAACAGTTGAAGAGGAAGAAGTCGGTTTTCATTTCGTATTTATCCCATAAGCTGGCCAGTACACCGCTGAGCTTGTTTCCGATGGAGGTGCTCAGGAACCAGCCACCCATCATGAGTGCTGTGATCCGCGGAGGACTCAGTTTCGAGACCAGACTCAATCCCATCGGACTTAAAAACAATTCTCCAATGGTGATCACCCCGTAACAGCCAATCAGCCACCATACACTCACTTTCTCTGCTCCGTTACTTCCTGCTTTCGCGGCGGCGACCATCACCAATGCCGAGAGCGCGGAGATGAATAATCCGTAGGCAATTTTTGCCGGAGTGGAAGGCTCCTTTTTCTTCCCGCGCAGCCAGGTAAAGAAGGCTACCACGAGCGGTGTGAGTAATATCACCCAGCCGGGGTTGATCGATTGACTGAGGTTGGTCGCCCAAACATTGATACTTTCTCCTTCTTCCGGTAGCTTCGATTCATTTTCATTTCGGAAATAGACCGGATAATTTACTTCTTCTTTTACTATTCCATCTACTTTTTGTAAACGGAAATATTCATCGTAGACCGGCACTGTATCTTTCGCGTAAGTAATTTCCTTGGATTGCTTCAGCACACCAAATACCTCTGCTGTAGTTCCACTCAGACTGCGATCCGTATACCGGTCGGCCCAGGTATTCAGCGCTGATCCGTTTTGCTTGAATACCGCCCAAAAGAGAATCACCACTGCAAAAATGGCAAGCATCGCACCGATGGGACCTTTCTCTTCCTTCTTGGCAGTGAAATAAAGATTTCCATAAAAATAAAGCACGGGAAGGCAACTCAGGATAAATGCATCGGTACTGTCGCTGCCAAAAATATTATCCGGTATCAACCATCCGATAATACCAAAAACGAAGACCGGGAGTAAAACGACTGCTCCGATTTTTGACATCGGCATATCGTCTTTATGTACTCCTTTTTTCTGATCATATCCAACATAGTGTTTTCTTCCCGACAGGAACACAAAAAGGCCGATAAACATCCCCACTCCTGCAGCCATAAAGGCCCAGCCCCAGCCCAGCATAATTTGTAAAGCCGCACCAAAGAAATTACAGATGAATGCACCAATATTTATCCCCATGTAAAAAATGTTATATCCTTCATCTTTCCTGTGACGGTACTCGTCGGTGGAATAAATATTTCCCAATAAGGTGCTGATATTTGGTTTAAAGAACCCATTCCCGAAAATCACGAGGGTCATCCCGGCATAGAGCGCGGAAAGATTATGAATACCCATCAGGCAGTATCCCAATCCCATCATGATTCCTCCAATAACGATGGCTTTTGTATAGCCCCAATACCGGTCGGCGATGAGTCCGCCCAGGAAGGGGGTTAAAAATACCAGGGCGATAAAGGTCCCGTAGAGATCGGAGGCCTCTGCCTCAGTCATGGCGAAGCCTTCTTTTACATCTTTGAGATAGAGGGTAAAGATGCCAATCATGAGGTAATAGCCGAAGCGTTCCCACATTTCAGACAGGAAGAGGAAGGGTAATCCGGAAGGATGTTTTTTGGACATAAATTTTAACTCTGGTTGACGAATATAGGGAATTTGAAGATTTACCGATTAGAAGATTTGAAGATTTGAAGATGGGTTGATTTGAAGATTTGAAGATGTACCGATCTCCCTATCCGGGAGACAGGTTTGAAGATGGGGATGTGATGATGGAATGGCGTCTTCAGGGGAGATAGCGCCGAAAAAGGGGAATGCAGATTAAACGGATCAAACGGATGGTCACGGATTTAACCATATAACCTAGCGTCCCTTGCGATCAGCGAAGCGGCCTTGCGTCCCTGCGGTTAACCAAAAGATTATATTAAACCTAAAAACATAAAGAGAACACTGATGAAGGCGGATTTGGCGGATGGTCGCGGATTGGAATAACCACATCTTCAAATTAACACATCTTCAAATTTTCAAATCATGATAGTTTCTAGTTACGATAAAACGTTATCGCGGAGTACGAACACTTTACGAAGAAAAAATATTTTTCGCGCCTTCGAGTGCTTTTGTGAGCCCTTCGGGATTTTTGCCTCCGGCGGTGGCATAGAAGGGTTGTCCGCCTCCCCCTCCCTGGATTTCTTTGGCGAGGGTGCGGATGATTTGAGTGGCGTTGAGGGATTTGTCGGCGACGACTGAGTCGGAGATGATGACGGATAAGTGCGGCTTGCCATCTACGTTAGAACCCAGGACACAAAAGAGATGATCCACCTGCTGTTTTAATTCGAAGGAAATATTTTTGATGGCATCGGCATTCAGGTCGACTTGTTCAACGATCATATTTACACCGCCGTTTTCAACGATTTTCTTCAGTAGTTCTGCTTTTACCTGACGGGATTTCTCGAGTTGTAAAATGTCCAGCTGCTTGCGCAAGGATTCATTTTCTTCGAGAAGGGCCTCTACACCTTTCACCACATCTTTCGGATTTTTTACCAGTTCCTTAACCTGATCTAAGGCGGAAAGCTGTTCATTCAACCAGGCTTCGGCGACATCAGCGGTGATGGCTTCCATACGTCGAACTCCGGCAGCGACAGAACTCTCACCAACAATTTTAAAATAACCGATTTCCCCTGTCGCTTTCACATGGGTACCGCCGCAAAGCTCCACTGAAAAATTTCTATCGAAGGTGATCATTCGCACAAACTCTCCGTATTTCTCTCCGAACAAAGCCATCGCACCACTCTCCTGCGCCTGTTTAATAGGGACATTGCGCTGCTCATTGAGTGCAATATTTTCGCGAATCTTTTCATTGACCAGCACTTCTATCTGATGCACTTCTTCATCGGTCACTTTAGCAAAATGGGAGAAGTCGAAGCGGGTATATTCATCATTGACCAGCGATCCCTTCTGTGCCACATGAGTTCCCAGCACCTTTCGGAGGGCCGCATGCATAAGATGGGTCGCGCTATGGTTGCGGGTGATTAGAGAGCGTCGTGCAAAATCTACACGCGCTGTAAATACCGCATTCACATCTGCAGGAAGCTGATCACAAAAATGCACGATGAGATTATTTTCCTTTTGCGTATCGGTAATACGGATTTTCGCTCCATTGTATTCCAACACACCGGTATCTCCAACTTGTCCGCCACTCTCTGCATAAAAGGGAGTACGGTTCAACACCAGTTGATATTGTTCTTTATTTCCCTTTTTAATTTTCCGGTAGCGCAAAATCTCCGAAGGACATTCCAGCAATTCATATCCCACAAACTCCACCGCATCTTCCTCACGGACCGTGGTCCAGTCGTCGGTACTCATGGCAGTGGCCTGACGCGAACGGTTCTTTTGCTCAGCCATGCAGGCGTTGAAGCCCTCCATGTCCACCGACTTATTGCTCTCCCGCGCCATCAACTGCGTGAGATCAATCGGGAATCCGTAAGTATCGTAGAGTTCGAAAGCGAAGTCGCCCGCGATCGGATTTCCGGTATAGGCCTCGAACTTTCTTATACCGGTATCGAGTGTCCGAAGAAAGGAAGCTTCTTCTTCATGAATAACACGAGTCACAAAATCTTCCTGTGCTTTTAACTCCGGAAAGACAGTTTTAAATTGTTCGGCAATCAAGGGCAGTAATTTATACAGAAAGGGTTCCTTGATCCCGAGGAAGGTAAAGCAATAACGCACTGCTCTGCGCAAAATTCGCCGAATCACATAGCCGGCCTTATTGTTCGAGGGCAATTGTCCGTCGGCAATGGTAAAAGAAATGGCGCGAATATGATCTGCAATCACACGCATGGCGATATCCGTCTTCTCCGACTTCCCATAAGCAATGCCCGACACCTTCTCCATAAAATGAATGGTTGGCGTAAACACATCCGTATCATAATTTGAAACTTTTCCCTGCATGGCCATGCATAAACGTTCAAAGCCCATTCCGGTGTCCACATGTTTTGCAGGCAATGGCTCTAGGCTTCCATCCGCTTTGCGATTAAACTCCATGAAAACGTTGTTCCAGATTTCAATCACCTGCGGATGACTTTCATTTACGAGTTGTTTACCATCCAGCTTCTTCCTCTCCTCTTCGCTGCGCAAATCAATATGAATTTCTGAACATGGGCCACAGGGACCGGTCTCCCCCATCTCCCAGAAATTATCCTTCTTATTGCCACGCAAGATTCTGTCTTCTGCAATCCACTTCTTCCAAAAATCAAAAGCTTCCTGATCAAACGCCAGCTTCTCCTTCTCATCTCCTTCAAAAACGGTCACGTAGAGTCTGTCCTTGGGAAGCCCATACACCTTTGTCAACAGTTCCCAGGCCCATTCAATCGCTTCCTCTTTAAAATAATCCCCAAAAGACCAGTTGCCCAGCATCTCGAACATGGTATGGTGATAGGTATCCACGCCCACTTCTTCGAGGTCATTGTGTTTACCGCTCACGCGCAGACATTTTTGGGTATTTGCAACACGCTTTGCAAACGCAGGTTGGTTCCCGAGGAAGATATCTTTAAACTGATTCATTCCCGCATTGGTAAACATGAGGGTAGGATCATTTTTAACAACAATCGGAGCTGAAGCAACGATCGTATGGCCTTCGGATTGGAAGAAATCGAGGAAGGACTGACGTATTTGAGCTGAAGTCTGGGTACTCATTCTGTTTGGTAGGAGAAATCTGTTATTTTTGTAATGACGCGCAAAGTTAATTAAAAGGTATGCCCAAGACGAAGTATTATTTCAACACGGATTCGCTGAAATTCGAGCGTGTTAAAATCACTTTCAAAAAGAGATTTTTGAGGGTAATGGGCTGGCTTTCAACTGCTGCAGTATTCGGAACGATTGTACTTCTGCTGGCCTACTCCTTTTTAGATTCACCGAAAGAAAAGCAGTTGAAGCGGGAATTGAGCGCGGTCACCCTGCAATACGAGCTTCTCCAGCAGCGAATGGATCTGGCATATGCGGTGCTGGACGACCTTCAGAAGCGGGATGATCAGGTCTATCGGGTCATTTTTGAAGCAGAGGCGATTCCGGAAGAAGTGCGACAGGCGGGATTTGGCGGAGTGAACCGATACCGCGATCTCGACAACTATGATAACTCGGAATTGATGACGAACACTTCCCGATCCATGGATAAGTTGTACCGGAGATTGTATATTCAGAGTAAATCTTACGACGAAGTATTTGAACTGGTAAAAAAGAAAGCGGAATTACTGGCGTCCATTCCCGCCATTCAACCTGTGACCAAGAGCGGCATTGCCCGACTGGCTTCCGGTTTCGGCTATCGGATTCATCCCATCTACAAAACCCATATGATGCATGAGGGAATTGATTTCACTTCCCCTATCGGAACAGAAATTTATTCGACAGGGAATGGCATTGTGGCGAAAGTGGAATATAACGGCAGAGGCTATGGGAATCATATCATCATCAATCATGGTTATGGGTATTCCACCTTGTATGGACATATGAGCAAGTTCGCGGTGAGGCCGGGACAAAAAATAAAGCGAGGAGATATCATAGGCTATGTAGGGAATACCGGATCTTCTACCGGTCCGCATGTGCATTATGAAGTCATCAAGAACGGCAAGAAAATCAACCCGATCAATTTCTTCTTCAACGATCTCACGGCGGAAGAATACGAAAAGATACGAGAGCAGGCTTCACAATCCAATCAGTCGTTTGACTAAGGAGGAATGGAAGTTTGGAAGATTACCAAATAGAATTAATATAAGTCAATTGATAACAACTAATCAATCCTGACGTAGTGTAATCACTCTGAATAAAAACGTATCCTTCACCTCAACTGACAAATTCGAATTTTCACTATCTAACTTTAGAAACAAAATTTTAACCTATAACCAATTAATGAAATGAGTAAGAAAAATCAACTTAATAAAATTGCTATTTTCGAAGGAAAAGAAGTCAGAAAGGTTAGTGTTGACGATGAATGGTACTTTGTTGTTGAAGATGTAATTAAAGCTCTCACTGATTCTGTTGATCCTAAGCAGTATATAAGTAAACTGAGGCAGAGAGATGAAGAACTTTCCAAAGGGTGGGTACAACTTGTACACCCCCTTCCTATTATGACTGCCGGCGGCAAGCAAAACATCAATTGTGCTAATACTGAGGGGGTTTTCAGAATTATACAGTCTATTCCCTCTAAAAAAGCAGAGCCATTTAAAAGGTGGCTGGCAAGGGTTGGTAAAGAAAGGCTTGATGAAATTGAGCAACCATCAAAAGCCATTGAAAGGGCGAAAGGCTATTATCTTGCCAAAGGGTACAGTGCAGAATGGATACAAACACGAACAGCTTCAGTTGATACAAGGCATACTTTTACAGATAGGTTAAAAGAGAGTGGGATAAATGAAAGCTATCAATATGCAATCTTGACCGATGAATTATATAAATCCGCCTTTGGCTTAAATTCATCGGAATACAAATCTCATAAAGGTTTAAAAAAGGGAGACAGTTTACGCGATAATATGACCCCACTCGAATTGGCAGCCACCATTTTCAGTGAAGCAACATCCACCGAAATAATAACTAATACCGGAGCAAAGAATTTTGTTGAAACAAAAAGTGCAATACATATTGCCGGAAGTATCACAAAAGAAGCAATCGAAAAGATAGAAAAGCAAACCGGGAAAAAAGTAGTAACACATGAAAACGCACAAGAATTAGATACTCCAGAAATAAGAAAAGAATTAGCTCAAAATAAAACGACAAATTCAGAAAGTGTATTAAACAATTTCGACCAAAATCTTGTAGAAATATTAAATACACCGCCTACGAAGGATGATGAGAATTGAGTAAATCGTTTTTTTTGAATAACCCTATACATGTACCAAAATACCTATAAACAGCATGGCACCAATAATAGATTTCGATAAAGAGCCCGAGCGCCTGTACTATCCTATCGGAGATGTGGCGGAGCTATTCCATGTCAATGCCTCGCTGATTAGATTCTGGGAGAAGGAATTTGATATTTTAAAGCCCAAGAAAAATAAAAAAGGAAATCGTTTACTTACTGCAGAAGATGTTGCCAATCTGCGTGTCATTTTTCATCTGGTAAAAGAGAAGGGCTATACCTTAGAAGGAGCGAAAAAGATGCTCGAGCAAAAAGGAGACACCCTGGCGAGAGATGTAGAGATCAAGGAAACTTTACTTCGCACCAGGAAATTTTTAGAGGAATTGAAGGCTCAGTTGTGATGACAGGTAGTGACAGGTCGCGACCTGTCATAACGCGGATCCATGCATGTCGCGATGTGTAATGACAGGTCGCGATGTGTCACTACGATGTAAACTATGATCGTTTTGTTAATGATCACAGGTCGCGATGGGTGATGACAGGTCGCGATTGGCAGGTCGCGACCTGTCACTGTGTAAACTATGAACGTTTTGTTAATGATGACAGGTCGCGACCTGTCACTACCTAAATGAAAACGATTTGTGTACCACAAAACTCAAAACGCCGATGCTCACCGCTGACACGGCCCGGGCCAATGTAGGATACCATTCCAATTGACGGATGAGGAAACTCATTAAGAAATAATTCAGGATGAGGACCAGGATGGCAACCATCACATAACGGAACAGTTGCTTATGGGTTTCCAATTCTGATTCTTTAAAGACCAGGAATTTTGTGAGGGTAAAATTGGTCAGGAGTCCGATGGTATAACTCAGGATCAGTGAAGCGGTAGGTGCAGAAACGGTATAGAAGCCAAAGATATCGATGTCCTCTTTTTTATACAAATAATTAAAAGAAACGAAGTACACCACCACATCCACCCAGGTGGCTAATCCGGCAGAAATTAAATAGCGAATTATTTTCGATTTCAAGAGTGGCTTCAATGCTTGCATTCCTTCCGGTTAATAGTATTTAGCTGTAGAAAGATAATTTTTCACATAGTCATTTACACCTTCTTCCAGCGAAGTAAAAGGCTTATTGTATCCGGCATTTATTAACTTTTGCATCTTCGCTTCCGTAAAATACTGGTACTTGTCGCGAATATCGGCAGGGATATCGATAAACTCAATATTCGGTTCAACATTCAAAGCATTAAAAGTAGCGGACGCAAGATCAAAGAAGGATCTGGCTTTTCCGGTACCCAGATTATAAATGGAAGAGGGCACCTTATTTTTCATGAGGAAGATGCATACTTCAATCACATCTTTAACGTAGATAAAATCGCGTAGTTGCCAACCATCTTTATAATCGGGACGATGCGATCGGAATAACTTCACCTTCCCATTTTCCTTGATTTGATTAAACGCATGAAAAATGACGGAAGCCATTCTTCCTTTGTGAAATTCATTGGGGCCATACACATTAAAAAACTTCAATCCCGCCCATTGCGGAGGCTGCTTCTTCTGCTCCAATGCCCAGCAATCGAAATACTGTTTCGACCATCCATAGGGATTCAAGGGTTGTAAGCGTGGCACTCCGGCAACATCATCGTCATAGCCGAATTCACCTTCTCCATATGTTGCTGCAGAGGAGGCATACACCAATGGTATTCCATGGTCGCTGCAGATATTCCAGATACTTTGCGAGTAAAAAAGATTCAACCGGTTAAATATTTCCATATCGAATTCGGTGGTATCTGTGCGGGCACCAATATGAAATATGAAATCTACATCCTTGAAATTTTCAGCCAGCCATTCCGGAAAAGCATCTCTATGGATTTTTTTCTCAAACTTCTTCCCCAACAGATTTTTTTCCTTTGCAGGAGTATGAAATTCATCCACAAGAATCAGATCCTCATGTCCCAATTCATTTAATCTGCCGGTTAAGCAACTACCTATGAAACCATCTGCGCCGGTTACTACTATCATATTTTCAGACTAAATCATTAATAAATATTGGCTCCATTGCCTCCGGGAAGAAACCGGAGTCGTGGCCCAGTTTGAACATCATGCGAATGGCCTGTTTGCCTTCCTCGCCCAAATCTAAAGAAAAATTATTCACATATAATCCGATATGCATATTCTGCACTTCCCTGCTCATCTCTAAAGCATATTTCCCGATATATTCGACGGAATCTTCGGGATGACGGAAAGCCCATTCCACACTCTGCCGAACCAGACTTTGAATTTCAGCCTTTTTCGTTTCGGGCAGGTTTCTTTTGACTGCTATACACCCCAAAGGAATTGGTAACCCGTATCGCTGCTCCCAAAGTTCCCCCAGATCGGCCACTTTATGCAAACCCTTTTCGGCATAGGTAAAACGGCTTTCATGAATAATTAATCCGAGAGGAAATTCCCCGCTAAGTACTTTATCTTCAATTTCAGAAAATAAAACTTCCGTTTTCAGGGTCAGTTGAGGAAAGAAAATACTTAAGAGCAAGTTCGCAGTTGTATTTTTTCCGGGAATGGCAATTTCCATTGAAGTAAGATTCGACATATCAATCGGTTCCTTACTCACAATCAGCGGACCGCACCCCCGACCAAGAGCACTCCCGGAAGAAAGTATCTGATAGTTAGCGGAAACAGCAGGATAGGCGGCGAAACTCATTTTCGACACTTCGAGATGAGCATTTTCTGCCAATCTGTTCAGGGCTTCCACATCCATGATCACCGGATCCACAATTAAAGAACTTCCTAAACGATTGTTAACAAGCGCCTCAAAAATAAAAGTGTCGTTCGGACAGGAGGAGAAACCAAGTTTCAGATTGTTCATATTTTGCAAAGGTAATGCATCTGCATATGGATTAATTATGGATAATTTTATTTTACTTTATCGTGAAAATATTTTACTCAAAAATGGATGAAATAACTACTAAAAATGAGAAGAAGGATAGAAATATCTGGTTAAAACTTGTTTTTAGTATTAACCTCTTCATGGCTTTGCTTTTACTTTGTTGCCAGACAGCGATGCGGATCAGTCCCGAAAAACTCTGGATTTTACAACCTTTATCCAACACATTTCCGGTTCTGTTACTCATCAACCTACTTTTTGTCATGTTCTGGACAAGCAGAAAAAGTCGTCTCGCCTTTCTCTCTGCTGCCGTCATACTCATCGGCCATGATAAATGCAGTCAACTGTACCGGCCCGGTTTGTTCAAGGTAGAAGTCATGCAACCGAAAAATGCATTCAAAGTGCTCTCCTATAATGTCCGTCTTTTTGATTTATACAACTGGACCGGCAATCTGGAAACAAGAGCGTCTATCTTCAAATTCTTCAAACAAGAGCAACCCGACATCCTTTGCATTCAGGAATATTTTCATGATGATAAAGGTAATTTTCAAAATAACGATACCATAAAAAAACTCATTAACGCCAACTTCGGAACGATCAAGTACAGTATTACTCTTCGCAAAACCAGTCATTGGGGATTAGCAACTTTCAGTAAGTTTCCGATTCTTAATGAAGGCACTGTCTTTTATGAGGCAGGGAAATCTAATTTCTGTATTTATTCTGATCTGGACATCAACAACAAAACGGTTCGTGTTTACAATGCGCATTTTCAGTCGAATCATTTTAAACAGGAAGAGTATGAATTTCTGGAATATCCTGATTCGCTGGAAAGCAATAACAACAAACTCAAAAACACGAAAATTATATTGAGGAGAATAAAGAAAGCCGCTATTAAGAGAAGTCAACAGGTAGATGAACTGAAATTACATATGGCTGCTTGCCCCTACCCGATTATTCTTTGTGGAGATTTTAACGATACACCATTTTCATACACTTATCAAACCTTAAAAAACGATTTAGATGATTCATTTATAGAAAAAGGAGAAGGATTCGGGAGCACTTATATTAAACTTCCCATCAATTTCAGAATCGACTACATACTACATAGTCCCAACATTCAAACGCATTCCTTTCGGGTGAAGAACGGAAAACTCAGCGACCACTACCCTATTCAGAGCTGGTTAAGTATTCCCTGATTTTTATTCTACGACAACAATGGAGCCTGTATTTTCTGTATTACTAGTATTACCATCTCTATCGACCACCCTCACTTTGTAAAATAATTGTTCAGGACCGGCATTGTTTACAAGATTTGTATAGGGCAACACTACTTTCATCGTTCCGCGGATAGCGGGTGTTCCTTCAGCGGCAATTCTACCGATTCGAAATCCGAACTGCAATTGATTGCGTTGATCCACCAGAAATAAATTCTGCGTAAAGGGACTATTTTCACCGAGGTCTCCATCACCATCTTCGTAATAAATCTCTACCACAATACTGTCGGTAAACGCTTTCACACTATCCGGATAAATAGAACGCACTTCAATGCGCGGCACTTCTGAAAAAGGCGACTCTTCTTTTTTACAGGAAGAAAGGCCTGCCAGCAGCAGCAGGAATAACCAGGGTCTAATCATAGCTGGAACGAGAAATTTGTTTTATAATACGAATAGGAAGTATTCTTTGGCATTTCAAAAATCTGATTCAGGATGGGATCTTTGATATAGTAGCGCATGAACACTTTTGATCCCGCAGGAAATTGTCCGGTGTTCACACTCACCACCCATCCCCAGCAAACGGGACCATTCACCCAGGTCGCATTGGCAGAAACCGCGTTTGAAAAATCATTTGGATCAAGACTAAACTTCATTTGATTTAACAAAAGTTTTTTATCCTCTGTTTCCTCATCATCGACAAACACCCAGAAATCAATTTGTTGTCCGTAGGGAGCAGGAAAAGCCACACTCCAACTGGACCGCAAAACATCGATGCGGTTAAAGGAAGCATCATAGGCGTTATATCCTGCCACTTTTGGAGGTAAATTCGCCAGCACAGGCAATACACCTCTGGCATCCGGCGCACCGTTCAATATCCATGTTTTGATATGACCGAGATCTTCAGTACTCAATGCATCCATATAAATCGGCATACGTGGAATCAATGAATCATGCCTGGTGACACGGTGATACAACCACGATTTTCCGGTATCTCGCGGCACAACACGATAGGTGTATTTTTCATTGATGGTATTCTTCACTACCGGCTGATACACGAGCGTGTAGTAGGTGGATTCCACTGTTCTGAAATCAGGTTCAAAGGTACCGCCATGACAACTGGGGACTGCACATCGGGGAGCAAAAATATTTTTATGCAAGCCTGCGATCGAATTCGGATCAGGACTTGCCGTACTTCCACCATCCTCCGACACTTCGGCAGGAAACGGATTCTCCTCCTTAGCACAGGAACAAATGATCATAGCGATCAAAGCGGCGAACAAATATGTCTTCATCTTCATATTCCTTCTTCTTAGCTGGTGAATGCCTGGTACAAGGGACTTCCGGGCAGATATCCTTGCGGAATGTCGGGATGGAATCCAAGTACATGTGCAATGGTGGGAACAATATCTATACTCTCACCGGTCACATTTGTAATCACATTATTTTGCACCACCTTTCCGGCAGGGCCTGCCACGAGACAAAATATTTCTCGCGACATCGTATCGGAATGATCCAGACCATAGCGTCCGTAAGCGTCACGAATAGAATTATGCTGTGCATTGCGACCGATTTCAGGAACAACAATCAGGACGGTATCGTTCGCCATCCCGGGCGTTTGCTGGATGGTATTCCACAAGCGGCCAACAGCATAATCCGCCTTACGCATATTATTGCAATACTCCGTGAAATTCGAATGACCTGCATCCACTCCGGTCATATTCACCACCGTTAGTTCGGGGGAAAACTCCTTTATAATTTCCTCAGCGAAGAACATATTGAACATATCGCTGTTCATCCCTGTACCAATCTGCCAGGGATCCCAAAGCTGATTGTTCTTTTGTCGCGTTGCGAGATTTCCATAAAAACTCTGAATCGCCAAACGATCGGATTCTGTATTCCTCACCATCGGGACATCCTGCAGGACAGGTTCAACAAATGAACGATTCAGAAAATCGCGCATGGTACCCATCTTTTGCCTTTCCGTTGTTGTGAAGGACCGGCAGAGATCAATGGGCTTATAGTTTCCGCTCGTAAAAACACTCAACGGACTAAAAAAATTGGCGCCGTATTGCGCGCCATAGTCGGGGCTGATGCTATAGGCGAGGTTTTCATTCTCCCCTATATGATCCGACACCCACCAGGCATTCAAGGCAGAATTGGAAGGACTATTGTGTTTGCGGTAATACTCGAACAAGGTAGGATACGCAGCCGGTTGATTGAAATTAATATCATATCCGGTATAACGGCCGGTGATAGCCGTAAAATGCCCCTGATAATGTCCGGGAGAAATATTCGCATAGCGAAACCCTTTGAACAAGGTACCATAGTCCTGCAATGGCGTTGCCAGCACCGGCGCAGGAACCGGATCAAAGCCGGGAAGGATATCCGGAGAGATGGATTCTGTTCCGCGAAGGATATTCGGCATCAGATTTCCCTCTGCTTTATCGATGGACTCCAGATTTCTGACACCACCTGCATAGAGGCAGAGCACGACATGGTTCGCGAGGCGGGTACCGGTGGCTGCAAAGAGTCGACCGGAAGGTAATATATACGGAACTGCAAATGCACCTGCGGCGGACAGTCCCAATGACTTTACAAATTTTCTACGATTCATATCTTTCTTTAGAAATAACTATATTCTTCTGCACTCATAAACACATAATACACCATGACCGGATTCATCGAAGTATCCTGCGTAATTTGATTCTGCACTGTCCATCGTTCCAGGTCAGAGGGATCTCTTTTATAGAAACGACGGTAGGTATCTCCTACAAATTTCTCAGGGTCACTGCGCATCTCTGCTACAGATGGAATGACGGCTGCAGTACGCTTCAGCAAATCGCGGATGATCATATCGCGTATCATTTCCTTATCACTATTGGCATCATAGCAATAAATGGCCTCATCCAATTCAGAAGTAGTAATCTGCTTCTTCATGACATCGGCAAAGGCTCCCGAAACAAACTGCCGATCAGTTTTCACTGCCTTCTTTTGACCACCCTGTATTTCCACAAGGATGGGTTCCACCTCATAGATCGGTTCCGGTTCCATGCAGGCGGTGAAGCAGGCAGCAAGGAGGAGAAACAGCGTATTTCTTAATTTATTCACCACGCAGGAATTCATTGGTTAAGAATATTTGACGCATCAGTAATTTATGATCCATCGTATTACTGAAACTGTTTGTATAATTCAGCAACTCTGAAGTATTGGGTTCACGATAGAGATGCTCCCTGAACAATGCTCTCACCTGGCCTTCTTTGAAAGGACGGGAAGAGAAAAATATCTGAATAAAATCTTCCTTTGATGCACCGGTCTGCAGAAAAAGATAAGCAGGGAAACCTTCCAGCATCGTACCGGACTGATCCAGTTCATCCAAAGTGGGTAAACGAAAGAGGAAGAAGCCAAACACCGCTTCGATCCAGGCATCTCCATAACCATTGGCATAAGTGAAGGCCACAGAGGCTGTCATCCGACGCTGCACTTCCGCCAGATTTATTGTTCCGTTGATATAATCCTGCTTAGCCGTCTGCAATTGCTGCATGGCAAAGAGTTGACGATTCAAAATTGCAGTATCAATCGTACTTGTACTATTTAAGTCATCCTGAATATCATCGATGATATCATTAATTTCTGAAGATGTAATTGCTTCCAGCAGCAGATCATTTTTTGACACATACTGACTCGTCTTATATAAAGGATTTGCAAACAGGCGATCCAATAAATTTGAACGATCATTCACCGAGCAATTATTCCTTGCCAGAAAATTAATCTCATTGACCATATCCGTATCGGAAGGAACGGTGCCAATAATCGCCAGATAGACTTTTTGCACATATTGCCTGATCTGCACCGATGAAACCGTAGGATCAGAAGGTGCTACATTGCCGGAGATGATCTCCGATTCCTTTTCACAGGAGGAGCAACTGAGCGCAACAATCAGTAACAGATATAGGATCCCTTTCACGAAAACAAATTTCGTTTGCGGAAGAGGTATAAAAAAGTTGAACTAAGCAAAGACCTTACAAAAGTCGATTTCTTAAAGAACAAAAAACGTTAAAACCTTACAACACCTTTTAACCCTTTAATACTATTCTGCAACCGGATTACTTAACGCTTCCGGATCAGCAACAGCACCACCTGCATACAACTGCCGACTGTACTTTCGGGAGGGCGAAGGAATCATTGGACCCAAACCCAGCTTCGACCAAATAGCATCTATACGATTCATAGTTGTTTCATCGGAAGCTAAAATATTGGGCCAATCGCGGTCAAAACCATCAAATTCTTTCAATTTACGTGTGCCGTCGAAAGCGATATGATTCACTTCTCCCTGTTTACCGGCAGGGAAATTAAAGTGATCGCGTTTAGGGTCGAAGTTATTGGAGAAACGCCAGACGGCATCGGCCACATCAGCAATTTCCATGGTATGTTCCAGAAAGATCAGCACCTTCACTAAACGAAACGCGTCCATCTCCAGTAATTTTCCGGCAAGCTCTTTTACATGACCTTTGCGATTCTTTTCTATGGAAACAAACACCAATGGAACGCCGATTTCCAGCAATGAACTATTTACTTCCCTGATTTCAGAATACATTTTAGATGCTTCCAAAATAGCAGGAACAGATTTATTCAAATCTCCGATAATTACTTTGTCAGAAAGTGCACCGGGCAATGTTTCCTCTTCCAGCTTCGCAGTTGCATCCACGCCCATCTTTCCTCCGAAAGCCATACGGGAACAACTATGATCGAGTACATCTGTAGGACCTTGTGAAAAAGTAATGTCGCGCAACGGATCCACATGATTGGCGATATACTGCGCCACTTCCACCTGATTGTGAATATTCACATCTCCATCCACAATCACCATCATTTTGGTAAACATCATTTGTCCGGCTCCCCAGAGCGAATTCATCACCTTTAACGCCTGACCGGGATAATCTTTTCTGATCTTCACAATCACGAGATTATGAAACACACCTTCAACAGGTAGAACCATGTCCACAATCTCCGGAACCATCGTCATCTTTATCGGTGCCAGAAAAATGCGTTCGGTGGCTTTTCCGATCCAGGCATCTTCCTGTGGAGGGATCCCCACGATGGTGCAGAGATAGACAGGATCTTTTCGGTACGTGATAGCCGTTATATGGAAACGGGGATAATAATCCGCGAGGGAATAATAGCCCGTATGATCACCAAAGGGACCTTCAAGAATAAACTCTTCGTTCGGATCCACATAGCCCTCAATGACAAAATCTGCATCTGCAGGTACGTGCATATCAATCGTCAGACATTTTACCAGCTCCACCCGCTTCTTGCGCAGAAAACCCGCCAGCATAAATTCATCCACGCCGTCGGGCAAGGGCGCTGTCGCGGAATAAGTATACGCCGGATCTCCGCCGATAGTAACGGCAACGGGCATACGCTGTCCAAGCTTTTTATATTCATTAAAATGACGAGCCGATACTTTATGACGGTGCCAATGCATTCCGGTCATGGTGGGTTCAAAGACCTGCATCCGATAGAGACCCACATTGCGAATACCGGTATGGGGGTCGCGGGTTTGTATGACGGGCAAGGTGACAAAGGGACCCCCATCTTCCGGCCAGCACGTCAGTACAGGCAATTTGGTAATATCCGGATCCTTCATCACTACTTCCTGACAGGCTCCTCTCCCACTCACTTCCTTCGGCATCCAGGAGGCAATTTCTCCCAACTGAGGAAGCATCTTTAACTTATCCAAAAATGAATGCTTAGGTCCCGTCATCGTTTTAAAAAGTTGTTCGATCTCCGCGGCTACATCATCCAATTTTTCCACTCCAAGCGCCATCGCCATCCGCTTCTCGGTTCCCATGGAATTGATCAACACCGGAAAATCATAACCTGTGTTCTCGAATAACAATGCGGGACCATATTGTTTGGAAATACGGTCAGCGATTTCCGTAATCTCCAACTTCGGACTCACATATTCACGAATACGCACCAACTCGCCTGCTGCTTCAAGCACCTTAATAAAATGTTGCAGATTTTTATATGCCATTCTCTTTTTCTATTACATGGATAGAACAACCGGTTGAACAGGAAGTTTTATCCTATTAAAAAAATTCATATTCATAGCGGCTGGAGAGATGTGTATCTCGCCCGGCGCGTGTTAAATCTGTTTCATACACGGTTTCCTCCAGCAGGCGACCGCCATCGTCGTACGACATGCGATTCCGCGAAATCACAAATCCATTACCATCCGACAAAGCTTCTTCCGTCACGCGTCCCAGTTCATCGTATTCGTAATCGCTCACCCGCGTATAAAAACCATTGGATACTTTTCGTTTCAATCTTCCCAATTCATCATACTCTGAAAGCTGACGTGAAACCAACTTTCCTTCACCGTTAAACTTCGCCACTATTGTTTCCTTGCCTTCCTCATCGTAATCCAGCTTCACACTCGCCACCAATTTCCCGTCCTTATCGTATTCTTCTTCACCTGCAAGATTCCCCTTTTCATCATAGCTAAATCGAAACTCACGGTTACACTCAGCCGGCGAATTAATTTTTCTGCTCATCAACCTAGACTGATCATCATACAGCAAATCTTCCTCCGCTTCAAATTCACCATCCGCATCGTAGCGATGAATTTTTACCGGTTGCGCATGGGTACCGTAGGTATATTCCGTCTTCTCACCGGGATCTTCCCCATAATACTTTATAATCATTAACGGATATCCATCACCGTTACGGGTAGTCAGAAAACGCTCGCTGATATTATCGGAAGGAATTTCAAAAATATGTTCGATGAGATTTCCCCGATCATCGTAATTGAACGTATGTACTTCTTCCAATTCACCGTTCAGGTCATACTTTTCTTCACTTACTAAAAGATTCTTCTCATCATATGATGCGACGAGCATTAAAACTTCGCCGACATCAGAATCATTTCCCCCTCGGAGTGGAGACTTGAGAGGAGTGGTGAACTTCCTTAGTGTTTTCAAGGGATTTGACAGAGCCATATTCAGTGGATTGAGGTATAGGTACTATTGCGGGTTTACTCTTTCTTGTTTTAACAGATAAAATATATGCATTGATCGCCAATATGGAGAAAAAAATAATCCATTTCACCCACACCAACTTCACCATAAATATGGCACTGAAGGAGAGACTTATGGTTACGAGTAAAATGGCCAGAACTTTTGTCTTCATGCGCATCCCCCTTCCTCTTTTCCAATCCATAATTTGTGGACCAATTTGAGGATGTGCTAAAATTTTACGCAGCATACGCGGAGAACTTTTCGCAAAACAAAAACTCGCCAAAATAAAAAACACCAGTCCCGGCATCATCGGCAAGATAAAACCGGCAATGCCCAGTCCTGTGAAAAGGAAACCGAAAACGATCCAGACGGGTTTAGGGAGATTGATTTTATCCAACATAGTTTTTGCACGGTCAGCCGACAGCCATCCAACGTGCCCACAAAGGTAAACAATGCACCCCATGACTTGTTTAATTTATCTCTATAATCATCCAAAACATGTCATTTTTTCAATGATTTTCAGTGTCTTTTCAACAATTCAAATAAATATTTATATCTTAACCCTCTATTAACCACGCAATTTATCCATCCCTATGAAAAAATTAATCTTACTCGTGCTGCTGTTATTCAGCGGCCTTAGCCGGGCACAAGTCCCGCAAAAAGCACCACTTCCCGGATGTTCCAGCGACGAGCATCGCCACTCCAAACTGTCCCGTGATCCCGATTACCGAAACCGGATGCGGGAAATGAATGACTATCTCTATCAGAAAATCCAACAATCATCCGTTAACCGGCAAAGCAATACTGTGCTGACAATTCCTGTAGTGGTGCATATCATTCACAACAACGGCCCCGAAAACATTTCAAACGCGCAAGTTAATACTGCCATACAGTATCTCAATCAGGCCTTTTCAAACACCGGACCCTTTCAAACCGCTAATGGTGTAAATACCAACATACAATTTTGTCTGGCATCGCAGGATGAAAACGGAAATTACACTACCGGCATCAACCGTGTCGTTTCCACACTAACGGATATGATATCCGAAAATGATGATGACACGTTAAAGAATCTCATCCGTTGGAATCCCAATTACTACCTGAATATTTGGGTAGTGAATTCCATCACTTCTATAGGAGGCGGTAGTGGTGTTGCAGGATATGCGTATTTACCGGCATCACATGGAAATGATGAAGACGGTATCGTAAACGAAGCGGCTTATTTTGGAAATAGCCCTGATGCCACTAAAGTATTGATACATGAAGCGGGACATTATCTCGGGCTCTATCATACCTTTGAAGGGGCTTGTGGCAACAACAACTGCCAAACCGATGGAGATAAAGTTTGCGACACGCCCCCCGATCAGAGTACAGGAGCGGTAGGATGTCCGCTCACTGCCAACACCTGCAACAGCGATGATGACGATTTAAGCCCCAACAATCCATTCCGGCCAGTTGGTGTTGGAGGATTAGGAGATCAAAATGATCTCATCGAAAATTACATGGACTATGGACTCAACAGTTGCAAAGTTCTTTTCACCACCGGACAAAGCGATCGCATGCAAGCTGCACTATCAGGTGTGCGGGCCAGTTTATTGCAATCTGTCTCCTGTCAACCCACTTGCCTAAACCCCATCATTGCTGATTTCAACATGAGTAATAATGTGGTTGTCATTGGCGGGAGTTTAAATTTCTCGGACGCTTCAACCGGTGCAATTGCCTATGAATGGTATGTAAACAACCAACTCATCTCCACTTCTGCCAATACAACGCATGTGTTTACCAGTCCGGGATACTATTCGATTACATTAACCGTAAACAGCAGTGATTCCACCTGTGAAGAAAGCATTACTAAAATCGTTGAAGTACTTTGTGATGCCCAGGCCTTCTTTGTTGTAGCCCCGGCCAGCGGACCCTATGCCATAGGGAGTACATTAAATTTTAACGACGGCAGCACCAATTCCAATTCCGCGCAATGGGTGCTGGATGGTGTAAATCAGGGGACGATACAAACATTCATACAGACCTTCAATACGCCGGGCAGTCATTACATTTATAACATTGCAAACAGCAATCAATGCAGTGATACTTCTGAAGTCTTCTATTTCAAAATTGGAGATTGCGGAGATGCGGGCATGTTAGAGAACTGGTATTTGCCGAATTTCTCTCTGCTTTTCTCAGGTACAAGTTTACCGGTAGTCGGCTATAGTGCTGTTCCCGGACAAAGTGTTGCCGACGAATGCACCTCTTCTCTCTCTGATCGTGATGGAAACCTATTGCTATATACAGATGGGTTAACAGTATGGAACCGCAATCATCAGCCCATGCCCAACGGAAGCGGACTCGCCGGATGCTATTCCTCTACACAAGGATGTTTGCTTGCACCGAAACCCGGATCTACTACACTCTACTATCTTTTCACAGCTGATTGCGGCGAGAACCAATATACAGGAGGTTTAAAATACAGCGTGATTGATCTTTCGCTAAATGGTGGTTTAGGAGATGTGATCACCGGACAAAAAAATTTACCGGTACGAAGTAAAATCAATGAACATGTTGGAGGCACGTATCATGGCAACGGCACTGACATCTGGATATCCGCAGCATCCTTTGACGGAGATACGATTTATTCCTATTTACTCAGTGCTGCAGGACTTGCAACCACACCTGTCATCTCCCCCTTTGCAAATGGAGGTTTTAACGGAGGTATCGGAGAAATAAAATTTTCAAATGACGGGCTCAAGGTAGCATACTGCATCAACTCAACCGTTTTACCCAACCGCGTACGAGTTGCAGATTTCAATAAAAATACAGGAATTGCTTCGAATCCGTTTGAAATCACCTACAGTTCTTTAGTCAATGAAACACATTACGGCATTGAATTCTCTCCAGACAATTCGAAATTATATGTTGGACTTTTGCGACAGGGAAAAGTGTTTCAGTACAATATGGCCGCGGGTACACCTGCAGCAATTCTGGCTTCTGAAATCCGTTTAGATCCATTTACCGGAACGACAACCAAACAATTTGCCAACATGAGTTTAGGCCCTGATGGACGCATATGGATTTCAAGAGATCAGTTCTATATTGACTATATTGATCAGCCCAATCTTGCCGGTACTGCGTGTGGATATACTGTAGATTTCCTAAATAATCCCAACCCGTTATGGTTTGGTTGGGCGATGCCGAATTTTGTAAAGGGCATTGAGCTCCTCAGTACGCCACGCATATCCGGACCACGAAAAATTTGTGTGAATGTCACGGAAACATTTGAAGTCGCCTATGCCTTACCGGGTGATTCTACTATCTGGATGCACCATGGTCCGGGAACGGTGAGTAACCCAACGGACAGTACCATCGAACTAACGGGATCTATTGCAGGAAGCATTGACACGCTCACCATAAAGTATTTTGGTTACTGCGGTGCCGTTATAGATACCTTCATCGTTGAAACCATCACGGCAGCCCCCATTGATTTCGGACCGGACACCATCCTCTGCGGATTCGCCTTATTATCCATTGGCAATAACTGGCAGTCGTTTGTGTGGCAAGACAACAGCACTTCTTTCTCCAGCTATGGTGTGAACACCATCGGAACCTATTGGGTCGTAGCTGTTGACACCAATCGTTGTATCGCGAGCGATACCATCACCTTCACACAAGGATTCACGTACGGCAATGTGGAGATCGGTAAAGACACTACGATTTGCGCCGGCAATGTTTATACGATCATTCCCAACACCACCTTCCTCAACTACGAATGGCAGGATGGAAGCACTGCTTCGACCTACACTGCATTTGGACCGGGCACCTATTGGTTACATGTCACAGGAGGCTGCCAGGATTCCTACGACACCATTCAGATCAGCATGACAGAGTTAAATGTCCCCCTTGCACTCGGCAGCGATACCGTCATTTGCGGCAGTGGCTATCCCTACACGCTACAAGGTGTGCCGGGCTATTCCCATCTCTGGCAGGACGCCAGCAGCAATAGCAGCTTAGTGATCAACGGACCAGGATCATATTGGGTAGAAGTCCGTGACAGCATTGGCTGCATGGCGAGAGACAGCATTATGATCACCGGTTGTGTAGGATTGAATGAAACATTAGGAAACATGCTGCAACTCTTCCCCAACCCGGCGGTAGATGAACTCATCATCCGTTTTCCATCTGCGGTATCCGTACCGGAACTTGCACTTTACGATATGATGGGACGACTACTCCGAAAAATAAACACCGGAGAACAAAAAGAAATACGAATTGACACGAGTCAGTTTCCGGAGGGAGCGTATATATTGAGGGGGACTGTGGAAGAGGGCGTTTTTAGTAAGATGTTTATGGTGGCAAAGTAAGGACAGGTCGCGACCTGTCCTTACAGATCGGGTATGTAGTGACAGGTCGCGCCCTGTCATACCTGTCATCACGACGCCCCCGTGAACGGCAACCGTAGCCGCGTTACATGTAACGCGGCTACGGTTTGCAACAAAACGGTGACAGATCGCGACCTGTCACTACGTACCGACGATACGACCTGGAACATCACTGGTGACAGGTCGCGACCTGTCACTACATACTGACGATACGACCTGTTACCATTTAACAAATCTCCCCGTTAAGACTTCCTTCTCGGTACTTAGCCGAACTATGTATACACCATCGGGTTGGAATGAAAATGAACTGCTTTTGCTAAAATAACTTCCATCTGTTCCGGCAGAAATTCGATCAATTAATTGCCCGTTGACATTATAAAACTCTAATGTCGCTTGTCTTCCATGTAACTCTTCTGCATTGACAAAAATTGTTTGCCAGGATTTGTCAAAATATAGTTTCAAATCTTTATTTTTAGGAAATAAGTCCAATAATCCAACGGATGTAAGTGTGTCACATGGACTACCTTGTAAAGTATCTAGTTCGTAGTTGTGGTTATTTGGTAAACCTACATATGTTTTATGTCCTCCTAAATTAAAACTAAAAGGTTGATAATTGCATGATGCACCAGCGCTATCAGGATAGTTTATTACTGACAAATTAGAGTTGGTTGTATTCACAGTTCCATAACAATACAAATAATTATAACAGGTATCTGGACCGGACCAATTAATACTTACGTATATTTTACCATTTGGACCTAATTCTAATAGGCCTGGTGTATCTGGTGATAAATAAACTCCTAATGTATCTGCACTTGCCAGAAAATTTGAGGCGTTCAGATCGAATTGGAGGATATAACCTGTATCTTGATTGAAGGTTTGATAAATAAGTGAAGTGTATAATTTACTTTCGTCAGGAGAAACTTCAAATCCCCAAAGTCCTAAATATGGTCCCCCAGGAACTAAATAATTCACCTGATTTGAAAATATTCCTGTACATCTATCAAAATCAAATCTATCAATAACACCTTTTATTGAAACATTGTATAAGTGTGATCCATCATTATTGAACTTTAACCTGACAGCACTGTCCAACCAAGTAAGAGTTCCAATATATTGAGTAGGGTAAGCAATGACTCCATTCGGACTGACTAAATAAGCTGTAATATCGTTAGTTGGCACATCTTTCCAACTTCTAACCACCACCCACCAATCCCTTCCATTTCCATGCCTAACTGCGGTAATCCCATCGCACAAAGTGTCATTTCTAATTTGAACATTTTTTTGAATTACTTTTCCTAAGCCGTTATTGTATGATAAATCAACAATGGTATAATAAAGTCCAACTACCGGCTGTGTTACACCTGCGCAAAAAATATAAAACCGGTTATTGTTTCCCGGATCAGGAATAATCACCATTTCCTGATACCACAAAAGACCAACAATTGAATCTCCTTTTTCCATCAATTGATGGTTTTTATTTATAACATGCCCATATGTATAATTAAATGTAGGCACCGTATTCCATTGATAAACATAAGGACTTCCACAATAAAATAATAAATCACCTGTACTATCGCAAATGCTTGCGCATGTCCCTCGAACACGAAGTATACTGTTTGCTGGCTGAGGATTGCTGAGGTTTTTAAAATTAATAGCCGCACTATCACCAAATGCCCAGTAGCGATCAGTGAATTGGGCATGGACATCCGAAGAAAATATCCGGAAAAAAAATAACAACAGAAATAATCCTCTGATCATAACCACAAGAGTGGGTTTTAATTGCAAGGTATAAAGGTATGATAATTTATCTTCAGCAATAGCCATTTTCAAACGGATAAAAGTGTTTATAAAACGGTTGCCCGTTGTGTATACAATAAATTTGTAACAGGGGCCGGGACGATACATAGTGAAGGAATCCAAACAGCAGAAATGGCTACAAAACAAGCTGCTGATAGCGTATTTAGAGAAGCAGTTATTGTATTTACAATTTTATTTTTTATTCCACTCAAAATTTTATCTGAATAACAGCATGAAACAAATTTCCATGAATGACGTTTTGGAATTGATCAAGACAAAGGAATTTGAATTAAAATCGACGCATAACAGGTTATGTTTACCTATCATCGTCCGTATCTACAAGAAAATGGTTCTTGGAATAAAATTTTCCGGAATTAATGTCGACCAAAATTTGATCATTGATGGTCATCACAGGTATCTGGCCTCTAAATTGGCTGGAATTCAGCTCGAAATAAACCCGACGAGAAGAACCTCCGCAACTGTTATAACTAATTGGAGTTCAATAGAAATCGATGTCGAAGATTGGGATACTAAGGCAAAAATAAAAAGATTAAATGAAGCGGATGCCCATTATAACAACATGAGTGTTGAAGAAATTAGCAAACAGCTCGAATAGGCCGTATCTTTGCAAACATGTTCATCTTTCTTGACATAGATGGTGTAATGGTTCCTGCTAAAGGTTGGAAAAGCCCTGAATTATTAAATGATGGGTTTCCTGCTTTTAGTCCTTTGGCTGTTCGTGCCTTACAATGCTTGATCACTGAAGATACGAAGGTAGTGCTTACTACTTCCCATAAATCCAGATTTACTCAAGATTCCTGGAAAAGTATTTTTGAAACAAGAGGTCTTTCAGTCGGTAAGCTGGAAACCTTAGCTCAAAACACCATCTTTCCTAATAGAAAAGAAGAGATTTTGAACTGGTTCAGCTTGAACATTATCAATGATGATTTTTTGATCATTGATGATGATACATCGTTGAATGATCTTCCAAAGGATTTAAAAGAAAAACTCATTCTCACCAGCCCGCTCATTGGACTTACAGAAAGAGATTTGGAGCATGTGAAATACAAGGCTCTTTAGAGATTTAAAATTGCCTGATATCATTAAAACCGTTTCAAAATTTCGAAACGGTTTTTTATTTTCCTTACCATTTTTGTCATCCGGAACCAGGCCAAACGCACAACTCCAATGACAGGTCGTGTCATGCTGGTGACAGGTGACAGATCGCGACCTGTCATAACGGATGGGATTCGTGTGTCGGGTTCGTGCGTTATTGTAGCCGCGTTACATGTAACGCGGCTACAATAACGCGAACAGTGGAATGTATTTTCGAAATATGTTTTTTTGCGGATAAATGAGTGCAATTTTAGTGATTGTGTTAAAAAATAATCTATGGACTATGGTTAAGTCGATTACCAAAAGGAACATACTTTTTTGTTTAAGAAAGTGATTACGGAAAGATGAAAATAAAGAGCGAGGAACAGAGCGAGGTAGGAAGTGTGATTTTCTTTTTCAAGATAATTTTTTGATCATCGCAAACAACATCCTGGACAATTCATCTGCCTGATTGTAGATGGAAACAAATTCATCATGATTCAGAACTGCGGTGTCACAAAGAATATCAGCAACCGCAACACACTCCAGGACCGAACCACGTGCAGTCACATAATAATTGCGCCGATCGGCATTTGAGAATTTTCCGGAGCCTTCGGCGATGTTCAATGGAACACTGAATGATGCGCGCCCTAGCTGGTCTCTGACGTAGGAATCGAGTTTGCGGGTAAGGATGATCTCCTTACAATGAAGATGGAATAATTTGGATTTCTTGTAAACTTCAAGATTTTGGAATGGGAACATAAGATTTGGGTTTGAAAAGGGGTTTATGGTAAGTAACAATACTTTAGCATATGATTTAACAACCTGTTTCTCCGCTCTGTTACTCGCTCTCGATTTTTAAGTTTAGAAGATTCTTTTTATTGAGAAAACGGGACGCAACGAGAGGAAGGAACAGTAAGAGGTAGTTTTTAGGATTGGAATATTGGAACTTTTGGTAGCCTTCAGGACTTGATTTAACCCACTGTTTCTCCGCTCTGTTACTCGCTCTCGGTTTATAAGGTTAGAAGATTTTTTTGAGTTGAGAAAACGGGACGCAACGAGAAGCAGGAACAATGCGGGGTAGTTTTATGGACTGGATGATTGATACTATTGGTTGCTTTCAGGACTTGATTTAGAAACATGATGTTTTTTTGTTTGAAAAGGAATTTTTAGTAATATACTATTTAAGAGCGAAGTTAGAGTGCGAGTGAGCAGTGTGATTTTCTTTTTCAAGATAATTTTTTAATCATCGCAAACAACATCCTGGACAATTCATCCGCCTGATTGTAGATAGTTACAAACTCATCCTGATTCAGTATTCCTATATCACAAAGAATATCAGCAACTGCAACACACTCCAGCACCGAGCCACGTGCCGTCACATAATAATTGCGTCGATCGGCGTTTGAGAATTTTCCGGAGCCTTCGGCGATGTTCAATGGAACACTGAATGATGCACGCCCTAGCTGGTCCCTGACGTAGGAATCGAGTTTTCGGGTAAGGATAATCTCCTTACAATGAAGATGGAATAATTTGGATTTCTTGTAGACTTCAAGATTTTGGAATGGGAACATAAGATGATTGGTTTGAAAAAGGGTTTATGGCAAGATACTATTTAAGAGCAAAGATAGAGTATAATAGAAATGGGAACGGTTTTTTTCAGCTAACTCATTGGATGATTGGAACTTTTCGTCGCCTTCAGGACTTGATTTAACCCACTGTTTCTTCGCTCTGTTACTCGCTCTCGGTTTTTAAGGTTAGAAGATTTTTTTGAATTGAGAAAACGGGACGAAGCGAGAAGAAGCAACAGTACGAGGGAGTTTTTAGGACTGGAATATTGGAACTTTTCGTAGACCAAAGGACTTGATATAGAAACATGGTATTATTAGTTTGAAAAAGGATTTATAGTAAGATTCTATTTAAGAGCGAGGAAAGAGTACGAGTGAGCAGGAAAAACAGAGCTGAAACATCGCTCTCGCTCAGTTTCTTCGCTCTGTTTTGTACCCGGGACGGGAGTCGAACCCGTACAGCTGTAAGGCCACAGGATTTTAAGTCCTGCGTGTCTACCAATTCCACCACCCGGGCGGTTATTTCCAAAAAATCAAATCCTTAGTTTTCAATAAGAATTGGAGGTGCAAAAGTAATAGTTTTTTGAATTGAACTAAGATATGGTATCAACTCAAACTTTGAATTCTCATAAACAAAAAAGCCTCCTGCAATGGAGGCTTTTGTTTTGGAGCGAAAGACGAGATTCGAACTCGCGACCCCGACCTTGGCAAGGTCGTGCTCTACCAACTGAGCTACTTTCGCAATGGGTTGCAAAAATACAACTTAATAGGCCTATATTTCAAATTCTCAGGCGTTTAAATTCACTTTCTCTCTCGAAATCAACTTCTTAATTTCATTTAATTTCATTAGCGCCTCGACGGGAGTGAGTGTATTTATATCAGTTTGGAGGATTTCATCACGGATTTGCTCCAAAACCGGATCATCTAACTGGAAGAAACTCAATTGCAACTCGTCCTTTTTGGCCTTTGCATCGCTGGATTTTACAATTTCATTGAGGCCATGGGCTTTTTCGAGAGTTTCGAGCATCTGCTGTGCCCGCTTCAGGACTTTGCTCGGCATTCCGGCCATTTGCGCTACATGGATTCCGAAACTATGTTCACTGCCACCTGGAATGAGCTTACGCAGGAATAGTATTTTGTTGCCGCTTTCGTGAATGGCGATGCTGAAGTTTTTAATTCTTCCAAAGCTCTCTGCCATTTCGTTGAGTTCATGGTAATGTGTGGCGAAAAGCGTTTTGGCTTTCGCTGTAGGATGATCGTGAATGAATTCGGCAATGGCCCAGGCGATGGAGATGCCATCGTACGTACTGGTGCCTCGCCCGATTTCATCCAACAATACCAGACTCCTGTTAGTGATGTTGTGCAGAATACTCGCCGTTTCATTCATCTCCACCATGAAGGTAGATTCTCCCTGCGATAAATTATCGGAAGCCCCTACCCTGGTAAATATTTTATCTACCATGCCAATGGTCGCTTCCTGTGCCGGGACAAAGCAACCCGTTTGTGCCATCAGGACGATCAACGCTGTTTGGCGGAGTATGGCAGACTTTCCCGCCATGTTCGGACCGGTGATGATGATGATCTGCTGTTGCTCATTGTCTAAGTAGACATCATTGGGAATATAGCTTTCGCCGAGAGGTAGCTGTTGCTCTAAAACCGGATGGCGGCCATTCCGGATATTCAGAATCAGCGATTCATCTAATGTGGGTTTAACATAGCCGTACTTCATCGCCACTGAGGCAAAACTGCAGAGGCAATCGAGGCGGGCCATCTCCGAAGCATTCTGCTGTAACAAAAGAATGTACGTAGACATATATTCCAGCAATTCCGCGTAAAGTGTTTCTTCAATCTTCTGAATCTTTTCTTCAGCACCCAGAATTTTCTCTTCGTATTGCTTCAGTTCTTCTGTAATATACCGCTCTGCATTGGTCAGCGTTTGTTTGCGCACCCAGGAGGCCGGCACTTTGTTTTTATGCACATTGGTGACTTCAATATAATAACCAAAGACATTATTAAAAGCAATCTTCAGTGAGGTGATGCCTGTTTTTTCACTCTCTTCGCGTTGAATTTTCAGGAGATAATCTTTTCCTTCAAAGGCCAGTTCCTTTAGCTCATCCAATGCGGCATGATAGCCTTTCCGGAATGTTCCTCCTTTGTTTAGTAAAGCAGGAGGATCATCAGACAAAGCCATCGTTAATTTATTCAATAATTCTTCGCAGGAATGTAAACGACCGGCGATGGCTTTTAATCCGGGATGGCTGATCTTTTCCAGTTGTTCCTTCATGGGAGCCAGCAAGAGGAGAGATCGCTTCAACTGCATGGCTTCCCGCGGGCCCAGTTTACGAATAGCAATTCGGGATGCGATGCGCTCGAGGTCGCCTACTCCTTTCAGATCAGCTTGGAGTTTTTCCAACAGTTCTTCACTTTTCGTTAATACCTCAACGTTATCCTGTCGCTCTTTGATGGGAATAATTTCTTTCAGCGGTAACAACAACCAGCGGCGTAACATCCTCCCTCCCATCGGTGAAACCGTAAAATCCAGTACGCTCAATAATGTCCGGGCATTTTCATGGGGAGAATTCACCAGCTCCAGATTCCGAATGGTAAAACGATCAAGCCATACATAACGATCTTCTTCCATACGGGAGAGGGCGGAAATATGGACGAGTGTTTCCTGACGTGTTTGCTGCAGATAATACAAGGCGGCTCCTGCTGCTACTACACCTGCCTGCATCTCCTCAACGCCAAATCCCTTCATAGAAATGGTTTGAAAATGCTTCAATAATGTTTCTCTGGCAAACAACAACTGAAAGGCCCAGTCATCGAGGGAATAGGTATAAAACCGCTGACCATACTTTTGTTCGAAATTCGCTTTCGCGCTACGTGGCACCAGTACTTCGCTGGGCTGAAAGCTCTGCAATAATTTATCGATATAATCACTATTGCCCTCTGCTACATAAAACTCTCCGGTGCTGGCATCTACTAAAGCGAGACCCGATTTACTGCCCGACTCTGATGCCGGATAAAAAGCAGCGAGGAAATTATTCGATTTATGATCCAGAATTTTATCACTGAATGTCACACCCGGCGTTACCACTTCGGTCACTCCGCGCTTCACAATTTTTTTTGTTGTTTTCGGATCTTCGAGTTGATCACAGATGGCTACGCGCATGCCGGCACGCACCAGTTTAGGTAAATAGGTATCGAGGGAATGATGTGGGAAACCCGCGAGCTCCATGTCGGAAGCGGCACCATTGCTTCGCTTGGTAAGCACAATGCCCAACACTTTAGAAGCTTTAATGGCATCTTCGCTAAAGGTCTCGTAAAAATCTCCCACACGAAATAATAACAGCGCATCCGGATATTTCGCCTTGATGCTATTGTACTGTTGCATGAGGGGTGTCTCTTCTTTCACGGCTATACTTAACTTTGCGCTAAGATACCCATTCGCGTGCAGAAGCTAACCAACGAAGAACTCGGTCGCCCCGACCTCACTGCTTATCAACAGATAAAGAAATTACCAATTATTTTGATATTGGATAATGTACGCAGCGCCCTCAATGTAGGCTCTGTTTTCAGGAGTGCGGATGCCTTCCGGATCGGGAAAATTATTCTCTGCGGCATTACGGCACAACCGCCTCATAAGGAAGTTTTAAAAACGGCTCTTGGTGCTACCTCTTCTGTTCCATGGGAGTATGAGACGGACACCCTTACCGCTGTAAAAAAGCTTCAGCATGAGGGGGTAAAAGTCTATGCTTTGGAGCAGGTGCAGGAGAGTATTTCGCTTGAGGATTTTCTTCCGCAATTACCCGCCACGGCCATTATTTTCGGGCATGAGATGGATGGCGTGAGTCAGGAGGTGGTTGATCTTTGCGATGGAAGTATTGAGATCAGGCAAGAGGGTACCAAGCACTCGTTGAATGTGTCGGTCTGTGCGGGAATTGTTTGCTGGGAACTTCATAAAAAACTCTCACATTTGCAGCAGTGACGAAAGCGAAAGAGAGAATCATCTTAGGTATTGACCCCGGCACGCTCGTTATGGGTTATGGTGTGATCAGTGTAAGCGGGTCGAAGCTCAAACTTATTTCTGCGGGCATTCTCAAAATTGACAAAAGCAGTTCTCATTTCGATCGGCTGAAAGATATTTTTCAATTCGTGGTGCAGTTGATCGAGCGACATCACCCGGATGAACTATCCATTGAAGAGCCCTTTTTCGGAAAAAATGTACAATCGATGTTGAAATTGGGAAGGGCGCAAGGAGTGGCTATGGCGGCGGCATTATCGCATCAGATCCCGGTGTACGGGTATTCTCCCCGACTCATCAAACAATCCATTACGGGCAAGGGGGCGGCCTCCAAGGAGCAGGTATCGGCGATGTTGCAACGTTTACTGGCCTTTGAGCAGTCGCCAAAATTTCTGGATGCTACGGATGCAGTGGGTGTAGCATTATGCCATTATTTTCAAACGAATACCGTTTTGGAGCAATCCACTTCTAAAGCTACAAAAATTGTTGGTGCGGCAAAAAAGTCCGGCAAATCCTATTCGGGATGGGCAGCTTTTATAACTGAAAATCCCGGCAGGGAAAAGAAGTAGCTGCTTGCTGCTTGCTTTTTTTGAGAAGTATTGTTAAAAAAGACAAAAATTTATACCAAACATAAGCTGTTTCAAACAAGCAGATAGCCCCTTACTTTTTTTCGAGCAGCAGCCTGAATCCGGTAGCTGGTAGCCGGAATTGCCGGTAGCCAAAAGTTGTTTGATCCAGACAAAATTTATTGACCAAGAACTTATCGTAAGACAGAAATTATTTTATCAGCAGTTGCTGCTAATTCGGATTGTGTCGGAGTAAGTTTTGGTCTTGAAAAATTTATATCACCAATTGAATTAAGCGGCACGAGGTGAATATGCGCATGAGGGACTTCGAGGCCGATAACGGCGATGCCTATCCGTTTACAGGGAATGGCTTTTTCGATGGCAGGGGCGACAGACTTTGCGAAAAGCCAGAGTCCGGAGAAAAGGTCATCGTTTAAATCAAAAATATAATCCACTTCCCGTTTAGGAATGACCAGCGTATGACCTTCCACGAGGGGCATGATGTCGAGGAAGGCGAGGAAATGTTCGTTCTCGGCAATTTTATGGCAGGGGATTTCTCCGTTAACGATGCGGGTAAAGAGCGTGGACATAGTGAATAAAGAAGATTTTTTTTTGAAATACTATTTTAGAGGGAACGCTGATTACACGGATTTAAATGATTATCGCGGATTTTTTACTGCCACTGTAGCTCTAATGATAGAGGGCGATATCGAGCACTTCAAATTTGATGATGCCGCCGGGAGTTTGGATGTCGGCTACTTCACCTACTCTTTTTCCCAGCAAGCCTTTACCAATGGGAGATGAAACTGAAATTTTTCCGGACTTCAGGTCGGCCTCATTTTCTGCTACTAGAATATACGACATTTCTGCCTTATTGCTGATGTTCTTAATGCGCACTTTACAGAGCACAGATACTTTTGAGATATCCAGTTTTGATTCATCAATGAGTCGTGCGCTTGCAACCAGCTCTTCCATTTTTGAGATCTTCAATTCCAGGAGTCCTTGTGCATCTTTTGCCGCGTCATACTCTGCATTTTCCGATAAATCACCTTTATCTCTTGCTTCAGCAATCTGACGGGAAATACTAGGACGTTCCACCGACTTCAGGTGACTCAACTCTTCCTGTAATTTCTTCAATCCTTCTTCGGTGAGGTATGTGATTTTTGACATAGTACAATTTCTTAGTTATAATAATAATGCGGAAGACCTCTCCCTGAACAGGAGAGGTCTTCCGGTTAATTTTCAAGAACGGATTAGAGATTAAATCGTGCACCGATGGTATGTGTACCATCAAATGTTTCGGTTGCACGGTAACCATAATCAATTCCGAATGTCTTTCCGGATTTTCCGAGGGGCACCATCACGCTCACGCCGGCACTTGGACCGATCAAAGCAGAAATCTCATCATCAACGATGGCATTTCTATCTTTCTTATCGAAAGTATAACCGGCACGCAGCATAAACAACTGACGGAATCCATATTCTACTCCGAGTCCGATCTGATCACGGATAAATGAATTCGCTGTGAATGATAAGGAAGGGGTAAGACGATGTTCTTCTTTCAATTTAATATCATAAGATACACCAATCGCCACCAATGAAGGCATTTCGAAACGCTCTGCGCGCTGTTGTTGAAGGACACTGATATTGCTGGAAGCATTATCATTTCTAAAAGAAAGACCTTCGCCATCAAACTTCATTGGAGTTCCTACATTACGAAGAGCAATCCCGAATTTCAGATCATCTTTTGCTTCGTTAAATCCGGTTACATACTGGATACCGGCATCAACCACGATTCCCTGAGATTTCACATCATTGATTGACTCAGAAATCATACGGACACTCAGTCCTCCGTAAATGCTATTGCTAAAACTCTTCGCATAGCTGAAAGCGATAGTAAGGAACTGAGGGGTAAACTTACCCAGTCCACCATCAGGTTGAGCTTCAGTAGTACGATCGATATCACCGAAATTCATAGAGGTAACTGCAAGACCAAGTGATCCTGACTCCCCTACTTTTTGTGCTAAACCAAAGGCTGAAATTTTGATATCAGAACCTTTCATCCAATCGGTTTGAGCGAAAGTAACTTCGGTGCCTTTATTATGCGCCATTCCGGCCACATTTAAACTTAAGGCTTCCACCCCGCTAACCAGAGCGATGTTACATCCACCCCAACCTGCCGTTCGGGCCCATGGGTTGATGAGCAGCTCATTCGCTCCGGCCTGACCTGCACGGTCTTCATTACCGGCGAAGGCAGGTGCTCCCGTCAATCCAAGAGCTACACTAACAATTGATATATAATTTAGAAGTTTTTTCATACGAATTCAGGGTTGTTATTTAACAATTAACTAATCAGAAAGAATCAAGATCTATAGGTCTCATAACTCCGAACCATTTTACCACTTTTTCACCAAGATAACCTGCATCCACATGAATAATGTAAACGCCGCTAGCCACGGTAATACCGGCAGTATTTTTCAGATCCCAATCCAGCGTTGTCGCCTGATTAAAGTCCTGACCTTCCACAACTGCAAGTCCATCCGACACATCACTCTGGAAATCTCGTTTAAACTGACGGATTAATGTTCCATTGATCGTATAAATTGATACAGTGCATTTGCTTGGCAGATTGGTTACGCGAACTCTATTATCCAACTGATCCTTACGCGTCTTTTCATACGACGAATAGGCATAATATGGATTTGGAACAACTCTAATCAGATCCAATGCTTCTTTAGCTGCTTCAGTTTGACCTGTGCTGGCCACTGATGATTGAGGAATTTCAAATTCATACAATGGATTTCCTCCATTCACCTGAGAGGTATTGCTGGAAGTAAATGTTCTGTAATTCTTCGCAACTCGTAATCGCACTTTCGCGTCAGTAGCTAACAGCGGATTTCCGCCAAGAGCCAATGGTAATGAAGTCCAGATACAATCTTTGAACACATTCCGTTGCGCAACCGCATTTAAGGTATTCAGTAATGAATCTACTCTCACACCGTTATCATAAATCGGAATATCAGTAGCGAGAACTCCATTTTTATTGAAGATGTAGATATAATGCATACCACCGAATGCTAATCTGCCATTTGCATCAGTACCGATGTTAGAGGTAGGATTCCAAATCATATCCTGGCTATTTTCTCCAACTAATGATGAATTCTCACCGAATGCAATATTCAATCGCTCTCCTGTTTCTACATTAATTGCATAACCCGGGAACCAACCCATTCCTGTTGCAGAAACGAAGTCTGCATCATTCGGATCAGTGGAAACTACACCATCACCTGCAACACCATTCTTATCCACGGAAGGAGATCTGCGTTTATCAAACTTTTTAGCAGCTCCGATGTTCGGCATAGTATCTTCACCTGTTTCAACCACAGAGCATCGTGTCCATTTATTTTTATCAGATGTAAATACCACATCCACACTTGCTAATGAAGTCCATTTTGACAATACATCCACGATAGAAGAATTCAACTTCGGTGCTCCAACAGCTGCACGTGCTACCATTTTGTATGGCGCCCATGTTCCTTCCAATACTCCTTCATAAATTGAATTGCGATCTAAAGGAATACCGGCGGAAGCCAAATCCGTTGATTCTGTTCCGGATAGAATCCAATCTTTGGTTGGTGAACCATCCAGATCAGCCACACCTGTTAACCAGGGTTTAGCCGGATTGGAGTAAGTCAAAGTAGCTTCAAGGAAACCATTTTCATCGGATCCATCACCGGGTTCCTGACCGGTGATTTTGAAAATATTGAAAGCGATTTTATTGTTCTCCAACAGTTGCTCATAAGGATTGTTCAATGTGAACAAACTGCTATCAATAAGGGTTCCTGCAGGATTATTTTCAATGAAGTATCTGGAATCATCTGCTACGCCATTGAATCGCACTCTGAAACCACCACCTTTCACTTTCAAAGGATCATAGATACTTACATCGATAGGACCCAGTCCTGCTTCATAAACAGGATTCACAGCTCTGTTATCTACACTTCCTAATATCTCTGCTACAGTTTCGCTGGTCAAATCCAATACATTACCACCATTGCCGGTTCCTTCAATACGTTTAATTTTAAATCCATCACCAAAAGAGGCATTCATTACAGTTCCACCGTTGTTTACAACAGGCTTATGCGGAATCGCTGAATAGATTTTAACATTTTTACGACCTTGAAGATAAGGTTCTGCCTGTGTTTGCACAGGATCCGGGGCAAATGCATTAAATGTTCTATAGTTATTACTTGCATAAGAAATTACCATGAAGTAGTATGGACTATAATTCGCCAAAGGCTTCAAAGTAAACTGATCCTGATTGATAATAAAATTATGAGTAATCCCTGCATTTATATCCTCGGTTTTCTGAGTTGGTATAAAGGCCTGCAGGTTATTATCAAAGGAATAATTCACCAATTTCGTAACGTCATCTTCCAAATCAATTTGTGCAAGCAATTTTGCCTTTGCAGGATCACTGATATCAGAGATAGAAACGTTTTCATCACTTACCTGATACACTTTGTACCCTTGAAACTTATAGCTTCTTTCTTCGATAGACAACGTATCATATACGATAGTAGAATCATTGATCTGATCCGCTATAACACCGGGTATATTTTTATCAAACTGTGAATACAACTCTACTTTATCATTTCTTGTATTTTCCAATGATAAAATAACCTGTTGATCCATTTCACGAATCGCTACTTCAGGAGCATCCGGACCATCCAAAACCTGGAAACAGTTATTAAATAATCGTTGGGCTAAATCGTCAGAGCGTTTGATCACTTCAACGGAAGCTAAAGGACCACCTGCTGTTGCACGACCCCAAACTACCCCTGTTGTAATGTAGTTAACAGCTCCCGGCTGTAAGGTAAAAATACCGGCAGATTGTAACCAACGCATATCAGTAGGTTGAATTCCTGCAGTTACCATTGTCCATGGTGTGGAGAATTTAGGGTCTGTAGTTCCGGGGAACATGTACTCGCAAGGTGTTGTAGTAGCACCGGGTCCTATTCCTTTTCCATTTCCGCCGTAAGTAATCGGCGCACCATCCAACCAGCTTCCGCTGAGGTATTCATAATAATCATCCGTTACTGCCGGATTACCATTCGGAACGCTGTTTACGTTTTCATAATAGACAAAACGAGACATAGTAATTTGCTCACCGGGCTCATCCACGCGACCATCTTTATTGTTATCGACACCATCATTCAAATCTGCTAAAGGTCCCTGGAAGAAATCAATACCGACTGCAGGAGGATTTAATCCATAACCACCACCACCATCATCATCCGGGTCACCATTGTAGCAATAACCTAATCCCAATCCCACATCACAACCCACATAGTCATCTGATGCATTCCCGAGATCCGGGTCACACCATACTCCAAAATAGGTTGAATCCAATTCATTACTGGATCTATTGATGACCTGGTATTTATAAAAGGTCATGAAATTCACATCATTTGTGGTATTGAATGCAAATGCCTGTGCTCTGATCTCTAAACCGATAGGATTACTATTCGTTTCCGTTTTACTGTTACCTACGTCATTAAATACCCACCAGATAGACTCATCACCGAAGATGTAATCATTACATACTGTTTCATTGGTATTCGGATCAGTAGGATAATCACCATCTAATTTGAAATAGGGATAATCACCGTCTTCATGATTATAAGTACCATCATTATTGGCATCAAAATAAGGAGCCAAAAATGGAAGTTCTCCATTAGCCACATTACCATTTCCCGGCCATGATTCAATATCCGGTGTAGTTACTCCATTGGCAAGGAAGTTCTCTACATCTTCTCTTTTGATAGTCCAGAACTTATCAAACTCCAGACATCGTGCATCTGTAATGCTGATGGCACCGGTACCGTTATCTCTGGATATTGGACCTCCCCAGAAATCATTAGCACCTTGCTGACGATAGGTTTGAGCTGCAACGAGCAACTGATTACTTTGATCAAAACCTCCGATCCACAATGCGCCTGAGTAAAGGGCGTTTTTATTAGAACCGATAGGCACTTCATAATAGGGGGTTTGTCCGAATGGATCCCACCATAAGTCTCCACCTACCAGTACACGGGCACGGACCTGATTCACATCCAGGTCAATCTGAGCTTGAGTAACAGGACAGGCTGCGGCAGTTTTTGCTCCGGTATTGGGTACTGAAGCCAAACGATTTGCACCCACGTTCATCTTAGCAAACGTAGCTGCTGATCCCGCTAACATAAGCACAAGGCTTAGCGTGATCTTATATCGAAATATTTTCATAGCGTTTTTTTACGAGTTTGTAGTGGTTCAGATTAGAAGTCAAAACGAAGACCAAGTCTTGTTCTGCGTGGTAAACTGTAGTTATCAGGATTCTGAATGCGAATGTTATATTGATCAACAAATGCCTGTGGATCTGTTTGAGCGCTTGCGAGCTGCTGTCCGTCAGGTGAATTAATAAATCCATCATCCTGCGCATTTCCTGTTGCACGGTAAACACCGGTAACATTTTGTGTATTCAGCACATTCTGCACCCATAAGTATACGTTCAATGTCGCTTTCTTCTTTTCGCTCAGTTTCAGATTGAAGTCCTTTTCAATTCGTGCATCAATTCTGAACTGCCATGGTGTACGTGCGCCGTTGATCACCCCTTCTACAACACGCTGACCATTATCCTGCCAGCCGATTGCTGCTCCCTCACGGGTGGCACGTGCCTGACGGGTATATGGTGTTCCGGAATTCGTACGGAATACCAGATTCGCTCCTGTATTCTGAAGGAAGGGCTTACCCCATAACATCGGACCATTATATTCGTAAATGCAGAACTCTTACTCACTACCTGCTTAAATCCAACCTCATAATCAGTAGTCCGCTCAGGTAATAAACCGGCATTATTGATCAATCCATCAGGATTACGGATCAATGAAAGATATTCCATCGGATCATTTCTGAGATTTGAAGTAGGACGTTGCGTCAATACATCATAATGAGCAAAGAACTGCGCCTGATCAGTAATGGAGAAACTAAATGCAACACGAGGCATTACGACGATTTGAGGTTCGTAATCCTTAAAAACAGCATCTACGTTCCAATCTTCTCCTGCAACAGTTCCGGCACCATCTTTTTTAGCAGGAAGGATAAGACCGGAAGAAGATTTCTGGGCAATCAAATCAGGGTTACTTACAATTTGTCCTGTTGCGTCATACCATACATCACCATCACGATAACCGATTACTGAAGTTAAATCATTTGCATTAGCGATATAAGGAATAAAGTCATTTCCGATATTATCCGGTTTTCCTGCAATGGCTACAGGGAAGTCTCCTACATTATAGGCATCTAACAAAAGATAACGATCCTTCAATTGCTTTTGATTCGCATCGAAACGATCCACACGTAAACCAATATTGAAGTTCAGGTTATCGATGGCGAAGTTATCCTGAATATAAGCGGCCAGATAAGTTGGACGGAAAGCATCAATTTCACGGGTATATACACCGTTTACTTTCTTGGTGAAGAAATCTTTAAAGGTGGTAGTACCGGTGAACTTATCTCCTTTATAATCGAAACCGTAATATCCACCAACTACATTGTTGAGGATAAGTTCATCAGCAGTAAACATACCGATGTCAAGCTGTTCCGGGCTAAGTGCATCGAAATCCACGTATTGATTGTTGGCAACACCAAGTCCGCTACGTAAATTTTCATAGAAACCGTTAACGATATTACCGTCTCCATCCACAACAGGAACATAACCGGTTCCATAGTCATTTCTTACAGTTCCATCCACGAAGTTCGTATCAGAACTGATCAGATTACTTTGGTCAACGAGCAACAATTTATTCAGGTCATTGGCGAATAAACGACCCAGAGTCCATAATCCACGAGGTCCAAGGCTGTAAGCACGATCGATACGTTGTTCAAATTCAAAACCAACCTGAATAGCATGCTTTTTGATATCAGCATTACCACTCAAGGTGAAACGGTACTGATCATTATCGAAATTCTGATATAAATTTCTTCCATTACCCATTGCTTCCCAAATAGCCATCACACTGGCCACACCATCACCGTTACGTATTCCACCGGGACCACGAATAGTATTAATATTATTAAAGGTAGAAGAACCGGTAGCAGATTGAAGGAAATCATAAGCCGAGATATTATAAGCCTCACTTAATGGATTTACACCAACCGGCTCATAACTGAAATTATCGAGATAAATAGGTGTTTCAACCAGGAATCCTGGGGAATCGATACTGGTAGGTACAAAACTTTTTACACGGGCATTTGGAAAACGTCCAAACCATCCATAGCGCCAAAAATCATCCTTATGATCAGGGTCCTGATTCAATTGCTGATTTTTATTGTATTCTGCCTGGAAAGAGAAGTATACATTTCTAAATGCTGAAGAAGAATTTGCTCCCTCTTCAGACTTATAAGTAGAGGCAATTCGCTGCGTAATACGAGCAAAAATCCGATAATCCGTATCCTTAATATTTGGATTTTCCTCTGAGTTATAAGCCACCCTGTTAATAGCATAACTGGTACGGTCATTCACGTTAAAGGAACCTCCTAATGTAAAGGTAGTATTATCCACCGGTTGGAAATCAAGTTTAGCTGTGAAACGATAGCCCAACTGATCCACATTATCCTTATTATCTACTTTGTCAAAATCATCTTTCGTATAAAATGCTGCTGCATTATCGAAACCGAAACCATTCGCAGTTTGATAGGGGCGAATCGGATTTTGCTTCATATCATTATATACAGCATCTTTCAACCGATACATTCCGATCGCAGAGGGATCAGGATCTTTATCTAACTGAAGTTCACCACTTATAAAGAATCCGAGAACCGACTTCGTAGCACCATTCTCCAGCTTCTTCTTTAATATGGGACCGGATAAATTACCTGAAACCAGATTATATCCAAATTGATCCAACACTTCTGAAGTTACTACTTCTATACCACCGGAGAAATCCTTAGATGGACCCCTGGTGGTAATACTGATGATACCACCCGTTGCATCACCATATTGTGCTGGCGTACCTCCAACAATAGTGGTTACCTGCTCTACACCGGCTTGAGGAAGATTAGTACTTCCTCTTATACGAATACCATCTACATAGTAATCGGTAGCTTCACTTCTCGATCCACGAACGTTAACTCCGTCACCGTCATCTTTTTGAAAGACCCCGGCAGCCTGTGATGCCACCGAACGCACATCCCGGGTTGGAGCGGCTTCAATTTCCTCACGGGTAAGAGTTGCACCTACTGAAGTATTACCTTTATCAATCAAAGGCACTTTGTAGGCAATAATTTCTACCTCTTTGGTTTCCGTCACTTTCTTACCGACTGAAAGATCCTGGAAGGTAATCTTGTCATTTGAAACCAGTACTCCGGTAATCACCAGATCGGTATAACCAACATACGTTACTTTGAGGGTGTAACTTCCCGGTTGCAGTGGTTTGATGGTGTATTCTCCTTCAAAATCCGACTGGGAACCACCAACTTGGGTTCCATTCATTTCTGCAACTACCGAGGCAAATGGTAATGGTTCCTTGGTAGCTTTGTCCAGAATTTTACCTCTGATAGCACCGGTTTGCGCTAGAGCGCCGGCAGTAGTCAGAAATAAAAGCACTAGTGTTAAGTAGACATTCCTTATCATAGGGTTTAGTTTGTAGCTTAATCAGTGTTAATGTTAGGTTAATTATTAGGGTGGGGTTAAAAATAGAAACAATTGATTTGAATTTCAAAATCCGCTTTCAAATGGTTCCAAGTTTTCAACATTATTTTTTTTCACCGGAAATGCTGGTGTTTTAATAACTCATTGATTACCACTGCCCGCTTCCAGTTAAAAGTTCCATTCCGGATTTCTTCTGAGATATCGGAACCTATTGAATTTCTGTGCTCTTCGTGATGGTCAAGAATTTGAACTTCCTGCATTACAGTCTCTTCACTAAATAATGGCTTTCTTTTTGAAAAATAGTTCTCGTAATTAACAACTTTTCCATCCCCTTCACTTTTTTTGATGGATTGGGGCACATTTCTACTCATATTTGGTTGTCGAACCTGCTTTTGCCTTGGGAGATTTACCACCGGCCTTTGCACCGGCCCCCTGTTTTCGTTCGGAACAATAACCGGACCCTCAGCCCGTTTGTTAGTTTCCCTGGATTTCTTGTTTGCTTCAAGAAATGTTGAAAGGAGCCAGATGATTCCGATCGCAACATAAAAGAGAGTCTTTATTTCCATGGGCTCAAAATAAACACTTTTCAACACAAGTATTGTCATGCTGGTATCAGAAGGTCCTGTTTTTTACATTTGCATTGCGTAAATACTGAAATTTCAACGAAAATCCGGAAACTTCCACTTGAAGGTGAAGGATCTCTCTTTGTATTCCATGCGCATTAAACCATGAATAAGCAGGTTTCCGAGGTATGCACGGGAAACTTTCTTTTCTTAATCTGAGATAAAGTAAGATGAGATTAAAGTCACTTGAAATTAAAGGATTTAAAAGCTTTGGCGACAAAGTAATTATTCACTTCGATGAGGGAGTCACCGCCATTGTAGGTCCAAATGGCTCCGGAAAATCAAATGTTGTAGATGCGATGCGCTGGGTATTGGGGGAGCAGAAAACGCGGCTGCTCCGAAGTGAAAAGATGGAGAATATCATCTTTAACGGGACGAAGCAACGTAAGCCGTCAAATCTGGCAGAGGTAAGTCTGACATTTGAAAATAATAAAGGCATTCTTCCTACAGAATATACCAATGTATCTATTACACGCAGACTCTATCGTTCGGGTGAATCGGAGTACTTATTGAATGGGCTTACCTGCCGACTAAAAGATATTAACGATCTTTTTCTTGATACAGGTATCGGACCTGACTCTTATGCTATCATAGAGCTAAATATGGTAGATGATATTTTAAAAGACAGGAACAATACCATCAAAACATTGCTGGAAGAAGCTGCCGGTATTTCCAAATATAAAATAAGGAAGCGACAAACTTTTCAAAAGCTGGAAGAAACGGATGGAGATCTGAACCGGGTGAACGACCTTCTTTTTGAAATAGAAAAAAGTTTGAAGCAACTGGAGTCTCAAGCCAAGAAGACGGATCGCTATTACCGAATCAGAGAAGAATACCGAACCATAAGTACTCAACTTGCTCTATATAGCATAAGACATCAAAGCGGTGCACTTATCGATTTTCAGAAAAAGGAACAAGAGCAACTGACTATGAAAGGGGCCTTGCAGGAGGAGTTGGAAAAACTGGAACTATCGCTTCAAAATTCAAAGACGACGGCTTCCGATAAAGAAAAACATTTTCAGGCCGTTCAAAAAGCACTGAATGAAAAGCTTATTGAAATAACACGATTTGAGAACGAAGAGAAAAACAGAAATGAGCGGCTGAACTTCCTTGTTGAAAAACAAAAGCAATTGCAATTGCAAACGGAGCAGGATGATAAATCCCTTGTAGAAATTCAGAACAACCTGCTTGAACTCCAGGATGAAAAAATCCGCGAAGAAGAACATCTGCGTCAGCTGGAAGACACCGTTAGTAAACTCAAAGCGGAATCCGAACAAAGTAAATCTGCCTATGAAGCTTCACAGGTTAGTATTCGTGAACTCAATCAACAGACGTATCAGTTACGAACCATGATCAATGAGTTCGAAACAAAACAGGCGGTGAAACAATCGCGTTTTCAATCCATAAAAGATGAAGTAAAAAGACATCAGGATCAGCAAGCAGAACATGCAGAGAAATTAATAAACTTAGAGCAGGAAATTGCAGCCATACAGCCGGATAAAGAAAAAGCGGATCAGGAATTAAAACGCCTGAAACAATTGCGCCTTGAGTTGGACGAGAATTTAAAACTCTCCGAAACGAGGTTGAAAGAACTCAATCAGGTCTTGCAAGCAGAATCAAGAAAACTTGATGCCCGACATAACGAATATCAATTAACGAAAAATTTGCTGGAGCAGATGGAAGGTTATCCTGAATCCATTCGCTATTTAAAGAAAAACCATCAGCGTTTTAAAGAAGCACCCTTGCTGAGTGAAATCATTGTTTGTGAGGAACCCTTTAAATTAGCAATAGAAAATTTCCTGGATCCTTACCTGAATCATTTTGTGGTGGACACTATGGCGGAAGCCTGGGCGGCATTACAAACGCTGAATGAATCCGCAAAAGGAAGAGCGCACTTCTTTGTATTAGAAACACTTCAACATTTTAAATCCGGATCAGTAGCTTCTCTGGAAGGATGCACTCCCGCGATGAATGCCATCGAGCGAAATCATAAATACGATGGGCTTTTTCATTTCCTTCTCGGACATGTGCAAGTGTTGGATAAAGATCGTTCACTGCAGGATTATCCCTTCGAAGGGGATCAATCTGTTGTTATTATTTCACAGAGCGGACATTTCCTGCGTCAGAAATATGCTGTCGGGGGCGGATCAGTCGGTTTGTTTGATGGAAAACGCACAGGGAAGTTTCGAAATCTGGAGAAACTCGCGGAAGAACTGAAACAGCAGGAACTCATTATTGAACAATACCGTGATCAGGTGAAACATGCTGAACAGGAATTGGCTGATATCAAACACAACACACAAGAGACTCAACAGCAAATTAACCGACAGGAAAATGACTTTATCCGTTTAAACGGACAGGTAAATACCTTGCAGAGTAACCGTGATTTCTTGTCGAATAATTTAGAGCAATCAAGGAAAAACAGTGAACGATTGGATGAGGAAGCCGGCGCCATAGAAAAATTATTACTGGAAGAACAATCAAATCCTGAATTGAGTCCTACCCTGCTGCGCGAACGATTAGAAAAACTCGTACAGCAATTGAATTTACAGCAAGACCTCACCCAAACTTTGCAAAGAGAATCCGGTGAAAAATCGCAGCTTTTCAATCAGCAAAATATTGTGTTGTTACAACAGCAGAACCGCATTCAAAATATCATTCGTGATATTGGCTACAAGACAAATCAGGCCCAATCACTTCGTAAAAACAAGGAGCAATATGCAGTTGATCTTGATACTGTAAAATCCCAGACGGACCAACTCATCGGAGGACTTGAAAACAACAGCGAAGCCTTTAAGCTCATGCTCGAAGAAAAAGTATCTTTTGAAACCGCCTATAAAGAAACCGAAACAGAATATACACAATCACGTAGTGCTATTGAAGCGGAAGAAAAAAAGCTGCATGAATTAAGGAGACAAAAAGAACAGGCAGATAATGGTTTGCAGCAAGTCCACGATGAACTGAATGAATTGAAGTTGCAGATGCATACGCTGAAGGAAAGGTTGAACATTGAATTCAACATCGATATACAGGATTTATCCGATCAGGAACCCGACCCTGAATTTAACGAAGAGGAGATGCGACCAAGAGCCGAACAATTACGAAAACGCGTAAATGAGTTTGGGCCTATCAATCCTATGGCATTAGAGCAATACAAGGAAATTAAGGAACGCTATGATTTTATCATCAATGAAAAAACGGATCTCCTCAACGCGAAAGAAGCCTTGTTAAAAACGATCAATGAGATTGATGAAACCGCCAAGACGGTATTTATGGAAGCCTTTACACAAGTACGTGCTAATTTTATCAGAGTATTCCGTTCTCTATTCACCGATGATGACAATTGCGATCTGATCCTTTCAGAGTCCTCCAATCCGCTGGAAACCGACATTCAAATTATCGCACAACCGAAAGGCAAAAAACCATTGAGTATTCACCAGCTATCCGGAGGAGAAAAAACACTAACGGCAACGGCTTTGTTATTTGGTATCTATCTCTTGAAACCGGCCCCCTTCTGTATCTTCGATGAGGTAGATGCTCCGTTGGATGACAACAACATTGAAAAGTTCAACAACATCATCAAGACCTTCAGCCACGAATCACAGTTTATTATCATCACGCATAATAAGAAGACGATGGCTGCAACGGATATCATGTATGGTATCACTATGGCGGAACCGGGAGTAACTACTGTAGTTCCTGTTGATATGCGGGCATACGCTGATTAGCACTAACGATTCTCAGGTCGCTTACGTGGAAAAATACGTTGCCAGAAATTCGGGCGGCGATCGAAAGAATCAACATGCTTATACTTACGCTTATTTTTCTTCCAACGCTTCTTCACATCCTTCGACTGCAATTTCAAATGACGCTTGCGACCGATTTCATCAGCCTTCATTTGCTTTTTTATTTGCTCCTGCTTTGCCTTTTCGGCTTGCTTTTGCTTCTTACGGGCACTGCCATCAGATTGCGCTGTGGCAAAGGCGACAGGCAATATCAAAACGAATAATAAGATCCGAAGGAAGCTTTTCATCTTTATATAACGCAAACATACACAGAAACGATACTTGCATTAAATAAAAAACCCTGTCTTTCTAACAGGGTTTTAAAGAATATTTGAGAAAACCTTAACGTGGTTGAGGAGCATCAGGTGCTCTGAACTTTACAGCGTGTTGCTGATCGTTAAAGGTATAGCTAATACTATAGAGATAAAGTGGATAATCCCGGGGTGGAACTACTGTAAAAGCACCATTATTAATTCTTACGTCTTTTTCGAAATGCTGTTTGGTCGTTTCTATAGCAACAATCGTAATATCTGCCATTTCAGGCATTACTTTCAACGATTCTCCGTTCATATCACAAGGATAAAAATTAACTTTGCTACCATCATCAACAATTTCGAAATAGACTTGTTGCTCACCACCAACGATATATCCACCACGCTTGCCTTTGACAAGTTTATCGGATTGGGCCATTAATCCAATTGGTAAGATCATCACAAGAGAGAAGATCAGAGAGAATAGTTGCTTTTTCATGTTTTGGAGTTTCAATTAACGATCAAATATATGTATATTTCATTCAAAAATACAAATAATAATTAAAAAGAATCATGAAGAATTCCGTGAATATGTTTCCGCTATGGGTGATAAGTCTATTCCTTTTCCTCAGTTCAACCGCCTGCAAAAAGAACAATGACAGGGTTCCTACCGTTGCAGTGGATGAATACCTGAACCTCAACTTACCTGAATACTTCAATTTAAACGCTATAAACAACTGGGTTTATTATAATTATGCCGGAAACAAGGGAATAATTGTTGTTCGGAAATCCAATACGGAATTTGCTGCTTATGAGCGCACCTGCACCTTCGACCCCAATGTTTCAGCTTCCATTGTGGAAGGAATCACCAATGACATTTTTGCTATTGACTCTATATGTGGCAGTAAATTCAGTTTGCTGGATGGATCAATTGTCAATGGTCCTGCCGGCCAGCCTTTATTACAATACAGGACTCAGCTCTTAAGTAACAATATACTCCATATTTACAATTGAGGTAATATACTTAATTTCAAACACTTATATCAATTCTATATCTTTTTTATATCAATTTTATATCTTTTTCATATAAATTTCTAAAGACGCGAATTGAACCAGCAAGGCGAAAAAAAAAGGCCGTTTTTCAACGACCTTTTTTTCACTGTATAGGGTTTTGTAATTAATAGCGATAGGTATCCAGTTTATAAGGGCCCTGTACTTTCACGCCAATATAATCCGCTTGCTTTTCAGAAAGAATGTCGATATCAACACCAATCTTTGAAAGGTGTAAACGCGCAACCTTTTCATCGAGATGTTTCGGCAGGGTGTATACTTTATTCTCATATGCACCGGTATTCGTCCAGAGTTCTAACTGAGCCAATGTTTGATTGGTAAATGAATTGGACATTACAAAACTAGGGTGACCCATTGCACAACCCAGATTTACCAAACGACCTTCCGCCAGAATAATGATATCTTTTCCATCGATAGTATACTTATCTACCTGAGGCTTAATGGTTTCTTTGGTGTGACCATAATTGGTATTCAACCAGGCCATATCAATTTCATTATCGAAGTGACCGATATTACAAACCACAGCATTGTGTTTCATAGCACGGAAATGTTCTTCAGTGATGATATTATAATTCCCGGTAGCTGTAACGATGATATCCGCTTCTTTCACGGCATTCAGCATTTTCTTTACTTCATAGCCTTCCATAGCCGCCTGCAACGCGCAAATCGGGTCAATTTCAGTAACTATAGTACGAACTTTAGCATCCTTCAATGACTCTGCAGAACCTTTACCTACATCACCAAAACCGGCGACAACAGCCACTTTTCCGGCAAGCATTAAATCGGTTGCACGACGCAATGCATCAACCAGTGATTCACGGCAACCGTACTTATTATCAAATTTAGATTTTGTTACAGAGTCGTTGATATTTATAGCAGGCATTGGCAGCGTGCCATTCTTCATACGCTCATACAAGCGGTGAACACCTGTAGTGGTCTCTTCGGACAGACCTTTGATTCCGGAAATTAACTCAGGAAATTTATCCAACACCATATTGGTGAGATCACCACCATCATCAAGAATCATATTCAAAGGCTTCTTGTCTTCACCAAAGAACAATGTTTGCTCAATGCACCAGTCAAATTCTTCAGCATTCATCCCTTTCCAGGCATAAACCGAAATACCGGCAGCAGCAATGGCCGCAGCAGCGTGATCCTGCGTTGAAAAAATATTACAAGAAGACCAGGTCACTTCCGCGCCCAGTTCCACTAACGTTTCAATAAGAACAGCAGTTTGGATAGTCATGTGGAGACAACCCGCGATTCGTGCACCTTTCAACGGCTTTTGCTTTCCGTATTCCGTACGGAGTGACATTAAACCCGGCATTTCATCTTCGGCAAGTCTGATTTCCTTACGACCCCATTCGGCTAAGGACATGTCCTTTACCTTAAATTTTACATACTGCGCTGTTTGCGTTTTCATCATTTTTAGAAATTTTGTGCAAAGGTACGTTTCTCTCGTCAGGAAACAATACCTTGCGGTTCTATAATTGTTAATATAAATGCCCCTGAGTTTTAATCAACTTATGCCTTCCGGAGCACATATCTGGATTTGGCACCTCACTGAAACGAAGGAAGCCTTAGAAAAGTTTGTGCGAAAAGAAGATTTTAATGAAATTTTGATTCGCTATAAACATCCCCAGCGGCAGCTTCAAAAAATGGCCATCTCCATACTCACCCAACAGCTAGGCGATGGACATATAATTGATATTCAATATGATGAACTGGGAAAGCCAGCACCAAAGGATTTTCCGGGATTTATTTCTATCTCCCATACCACGAAATATGCAGGACTTCTGTACCATCCTTTGCACCCCTGCGGACTTGATTTGGAAGAAATTAGTCAACGGTTGCTTAAGGTGGCTCCGAGATTTATTAATGAGATCGAAAAGAAGTGGTTAGATACAAAAAATCCTTTAAACGACATCGGCCTCATCTGGAGTGTCAAGGAAGCTCTATTCAAAAACATAGGTGGTGGCGGAATCCTATTTAAGGAACAATTGGAAGTGAATAAACCTTCATTTATTGATGATGTTAGTGGAAGGGGATGGGCAACCTATAAAAAGGATAATCTGCTGAGGACATTTGAATATCGGTTCATTAATTTGGAGGATGTGCTGCTAGTTCATACTATTGCAATTGAAAGCGAGAGAAACATTTAGATGATGATTTACCAACAGATTCAGGAGGCGATGAATAACGGACGACGTTTGTTGTCGGTCCTTGTTGATCCCGACAAAGTGGGAGAAGCCCATCTGAACAGGATTTGCAAAAATGCGACGGAGGCGGCTGTCGATTTCTTTTTGTAGGTGGAAGTCTCATCACACAAGGAGATATTGCCCGAACTATTGCATCGCTTAAAAAGAGGTGTGATATTCCCATTGTCATCTTTCCAGGGAATCATCAGCAGGTAGATGAACATGCCGACGCGATTCTTTTGCTTAGTCTGATTTCCGGCCGCAACCCTGATCTCCTCATCGGCCAGCATGTTCTTGCAGCCAAACGACTGAAAGCCGCCGAAATTGAGATTCTCCCTACAGGTTATTTACTCATCGATGGCGGAAACATGACCACTGTTCAATATGTAAGCGGTGTAGCTCCTATTCCGGTTGATCAGCCCGACATTGCTGCGACCACCGCTTTAGCCGGAGAACAAATGGGCATGAAATTGATTTTCGCAGAAGCCGGATCCGGTGCCAAACACCCTGTGCCTGTCGAAATGATCAAAGCCATCAAACGAGAAATCAATATCCCATTGATTGTAGGTGGCGGCATTCGCACGTCCGAAAAAGCAGAAGAAATCTACAGGGCCGGAGCGGATATTGTTGTTGTGGGGAATCAATTTGAATCCCATCCTGATCTCATTCACGAAATTGCAGCTACACGCAATAAAGTGAGTTGAGAAAATACCTGCGTCAATTTTCCTGGTTTCGACATTTACTTTTAACCCGGAAGAACTAACGCTATGCCACTAAGGTAATACTACTCCTGATTCAGCAGATATTTCTTCACAAATAAAATCGTCGAATAAAACTGGTAGTCACTATTCGTCTTTTTCCTGAATCCATGTCCTTCATCTTTGGCCTCGAGATACCAGACCGGTATATTATTTTTCTTTAACGCCTCTGCCATTTGCACAGCCTCTGTCCGGGGAACACGCGGATCATTTCCGCCCTGTACAATGAACATAGGGATTTTAATTTTTGTCACATTGGTCAGAGGAGAAATTTTTTCGAGGAAGGCATACATCTCCGGATTTTGTTCATCACCGTATTCTACACGTCGTAGATCGCGGCGATAGCTTTCCGTATTTTTTAAGAACGTATTGAAATTGGAGATACCCACGATATCATTGGAACATTTAAGGCGATCGCTGAAATGCACTGCACAGGCAAGGGCCATATATCCACCGTAACTTCCACCCATAGTCATCACACGTGAAGCATCAAGGTCAGGTTGCACCGCTATCCAATCGAGTAAGGCACCGATATCTTTTACTGAATTTTCGCGCAGGTAACCGTTATCCAATTTTACGAATGACTTTCCATAACCGGTACTTCCACGCACATTCGGAAAGATGATCGAAACACCAAGTTCATTGAGAAAATAATTATTACGTCCGAGAAAATTAGGTAAAGACTGTCCTTCCGGCCCACCGTGAATCATAATAATGACGGGTCGCTTTCCTGTAAATTTAGTCGCTGCCTTATAATAAAATCCGGAGATTTCCTGTCCGTCAAAACTCTTCCATTTAACAAGCTTTGCATCATTAAGCTGTGATGCCACCAAACCGCCCAATTCACTTTCTGTCCAACGTTCAAATTTTCTTGACTTCAGATTAAACACATAAATATCACCTGAAGAAGTTGCATTGGAATAATTGAAAACAACATCCTCTCCGTTATTGTGAAAGGCAAATCCACCAATCAATCCATCGGAAATTTCCTTCATCAATTCATAGGTATCGGTAAGAGTATTTAACAAGTACACTTTCGATAAGCCGGCTTCATTGGTACTGAAAATCATTTTGGTTCCATCTTTAGAGAGATCATAGTTAGAGATTTCCCAGGGAATGGCTTTAGTAATTGCTTTTATCTTGCCTGTGGCAATATCCATTTTCGCCAGGTATTCGAATTCATTATCCATGTCGGTGGTGAGATAAATACTCTTTCCGTCGGGTAGGTAAACTGCTCCGCCAAAAACAGCCTGATCCTTTGTTTCAGGAGATAATCTCTTTTGCGTTCCTGTTTTCAAATCGATCAACCATAGACGACTTTCATTCACAGAGATTCCTTCACCAATGATGACGCTATTATCATCAGGTGCCCAGTCATTCATTCCGAAACCTCCACCCTTTGCTTCAAAAATTAATTTTTCCGTTGAAGGATTTAAGGGATCCATCATATAAATATCACGATCGGCACCATTTCTTTTTGTGGAAGCATAGGCGACACGATCCCCTTTTGTATTCCAAACAATGCCACCATTCTGAGAACGTTTTCCATCGGTAAGCAAGGTGATATTACCATCACCCATATCGTACCGATACAACTGTGCGAATTCATTTCCACCGGCATCGCGGGAAAACAGAAAATACTTTCCTTGATTCGGTTCGAAGGTTGCATTTCCAACGGGCTCATCAAAAAAAGTGATTTGCGTTCGTGCACCCAAAGGCATTTTTAGATGATGCAACTGGCTGGTATTCCCAAAACGGGTTGACATGAGCATCTCTCGTTTAACAGGATGCCAATCGGCAAAACCTGCTCCACGGACATTGGTATAACGATTCAATTCTGACACCAATGAAAGTGGAACCGGAGCTACACCATCTACAATAAGATTATCCCCTGCTTGTAAGATTTGTGTTTGCGGGGTTTGAGCATAAACAATGACGGCAAATAAAAGTGCCGGAGCGGACAATAGAAATTTTTTCATGGATGAGATTTATACTGCGAGTTTAAGCAAAAACACAATAGCTCCGGAAAAAAATCGACATTTCTTATTATTCTACCGACCAACTTAAAAACTTACACAGTACTTCTAAAAAACCGCATTAACCAGCTTTACTTCATATATCGTTAAATGGTAATTATGCTTTCCTTCCGGATCTGGTTCGCATTCTTATTGAATTTCATCTTAAACCTCCTGCTAAAATAAGCGGGATCCTTGAAACCTATATTATGCGCGATCTCCTGCACATTATCCTTTGTAGTGCGTAACAGATAATGCGCTTTTTCCAAACGTTGATTTTCGATATAATCCTGAAGATTAGCATTGGTCATGGTTTTAAAAAATTGTCCGATATAATCCTTGGAAACATAAGCCAGTTGCGCAATGGTCTGGTTCGACAAATCACCTCCCAGATTAGACTGGATGTACTGAATGATATTCACCAATCGTTTATCCAGCAGATAATTTATTTTTTCAAAGTTCTTTTCGTACTGTGGCTTATTGGAAATATATCTGCAAATATGTACCACCAATTCTTCGGCCAGATTGCGTTGCAGTCTTTCTCTTCCTAATCTTTTATTTTCCTCTTCACTGACTAATGCTTCCATTAAATAACTCATCTCTTCATCATAGGGTATTACAAAACAGGGCAGTTCCAGTATAGAAAAAAAAGGAATGGCACCATAAATATGAACATCGAATCCGGCAATGGTAAAGATATCTTTGGAATCATCATAGCCCTCCCGCAGCAATCTCGATTTCACATATTGCTCCCGTAATTCAGGAGAGGCGAACCCTTCCTTTCCAAATGCAGGGTATTTAGTACTCTTTCCATGCCTGAAATAGATAGGCGAACCTACCGGCATAAAATAAAAATAACCCTTTTCGATTTTTGTGAAATCCCGTTCTCCATAAAAACTACCGGATTTCACTTGCACCAAAATATTGCGTGGCTCGATGGAACCATTCAACTCTACCGGCTTCAGCACTTCACGGATAGCAGCTCTGTAATACTTCACCTGCAGCGATTCGATAATCCGGTTAAAAGCGTCCTGAGGGGTCATGTAGCCTGCTAATTCAAAACAAATTTAACTTTCGGAACAATACAAAGCAAGCACATCCTTGAGATAATACAATTCTTAGAATAGTTCAAGTTGCATACTTATTGTTTTTCAGCTACTTACAGCTTAATATATTTCCCAATCTGATTAAAATACAAATAGGGGTTATCGATTATTATTCTCCCATTCAAAAAAAACGTGGCTTTGAAGATCTTAAGTTTGCAGACGAATCTGGAAGATGGAAGAAAACCTGGAACTCATAGCATTTATTACCGGCATTACAGGAATCTGGCTGACGATGCGTCAAAAAGTCTGGTGTTTTCCGGTCGGATTGATCAATGTGAGCCTGTCAATGGTTATTTTTTACGAACAACATTTATATGCTGATGCCATTCAGCAAATCATGTATATCACTTTACTGCTCTACGGATGGTACAATTGGAAACGAAAGGGAAGTATGAATGAAACGCTTCGTGTAAGTCGTCTTTCAATAAAAGAAATGGCGGGATACTCCGTGCTCATTCTTCTCTCTACCTTACTCCTTGGGGGATTGCTCATCAGGCTCACTGCTGCTATTTTCCCCTGGGCGGATAGTCTGGCTACTTCGGCGGCATTTGTGGCTCAATATCTTGTAGCGCGAAAAAAAATCGAGAACTGGTTACTGTGGATGGGTGTGAATCTGGTGTACATCGCCATCTACTATCATAAAGACCTTCAACTCTACGTCATCCTTTTTAGTGTATATCTTATTCTATCCTTTTTCGGTTTGTATCAATGGAATAAAGAATTAAAATCACAACCTGCTTCTCCACATCCATGACAACAGTTAAAATAGCAATAGTAGGTCCTGAGAGCACGGGCAAATCTGCTCTGGCCCTGGATCTGAGCCGGCATTTCAACGCCCCGTATGTACCTGAAGTAGCAAGAGATTATCTGGAGAAAAACGGGCCCGATTACGGATATGATGATTTAAAAAAGATAGCCACATTGCAATGCGAAGCGGAAGACCGGCTCCTTGCTTCAGATCCCCCACTCTTAATTTGTGATACGACGTTAATGGTGATCAAAATCTGGAGCGAGTTTAAGTATCAAAGCTGTGACGATTGGATTATTGCAGAAGAAAAAAGCCGATCGTATGATCTGTTTTTATTGACCGACATTGATCTCCCCTGGGAACAAGATCCGTTGCGGGAACACCCTGATAAACGGAAGGAATTATTTACCGTGTACTATCGCTATTTGCTCCGTTCAAACCGGCCATTTCATATCGTTTTTGGAAGTGATAAGGAAAGAACAAACCGCGCTATTCATCTGACTACAACCTTCCTGAAGCAAAGGCATTATACCGTCAATTCCGATAAACGCAATTCTGAAGACACCGATGGGAATGGGAATTGGGTGAACTTAAACTTTTAACGTTCGGTGACGGGGACCTTAGGAGTTGCAACGATAGGTCCTACTAATTAGCACCTTCAGAAGTAATTGAGTAGCCTATAAATCAACAGGAAAATCAAAATTTATTCTCCATGAAAACTTAGAATTCATCCGTAGGGCTTAACTTCGCACTCTGAAACTTAAAAACAGTTGCTATCCAAGCTCCGGTTTTACAATACTACGGCTTCAATAATAAATTACCGGGTCCTTAAATCTACGTCTAACAACTATAATTCAATGAAAATCTGCAATACCATACTCGACGCCATTGGCAATACACCACTTGTAAAGCTCAATAAAGTCACCTCATCCGTTGCTGCTACTGTGCTCGCTAAAGTGGAAACTTTTAATCCGGGCAATTCTATTAAAGACCGGATGGCGCTGAAAATGATTGAAGATGCAGAAGCTGCAGGTATTTTGAAACCCGGAGGAACAATCATCGAAGGAACTTCCGGAAACACCGGCATGGGACTGGCCATTGCTGCCATCGTAAAAGGCTATAAATGCATCTTCACCACCACTGATAAGCAATCCAAGGAAAAAGTAGATGCCTTGAAAGCTTTCGGAGCAGATGTAATTGTTTGTCCAACGAATGTAGAACCTGAAGATCCCCGCTCCTACTACTCCGTAGCTGCTCGACTCAACCGCGAAATTCCCAACTCCTTTTACCCCAACCAGTACGATAATCTTTCCAATCGTCAGGCCCATTATGAGCAGACCGGACCTGAAATCTGGGAGCAAACAGACGGTAAAATCACCCATCTGGTGGTTGGAGCCGGAACAGGCGGAACAGTAACAGGAACCGGGATGTACTTAAAAGAGAAAAATCCAAATATTAAAATCTGGGCCATTGACACCTATGGATCTGCTTTGAAAAAATATCATGAAACCGGACATCTCGACAAAAACGAAATCTACCCTTATGTAACGGAAGGCATAGGAGAAGATTTCATTCCGAAAAATTATGACTTCAAAGTCATTGATCATTTTGAGAAAGTGACCGATAAAGACGCTGCGGTGATGACGCGTGAGCTCTGCCGCCAGGAAGGCATCTGGGTGGGGTATTCTGCCGGCTCTGCTGTGGCGGGATTAATTCAACTAAAAGATCAGTTAAAGAAAGATGATGTGGTGGTCATTATTTTCCACGATCATGGCACACGTTATATTGGTAAAATCTTCAACGACGAATGGATGTTGAAGATGGGCTATCTGGACAAAGCGGGAATGACAGCACTCGATATCGTTTCCGGACGCATGAACATTGACATTACCACTGTAGAAAAACATGAAACGGTGGGTCATGCTTTGAAATTAATGATGGACAATAATTTCAGTCAGCTTCCGGTCACTTCTGACGGACGCATCGTAGGATCCATCTTCGAAAACAAAATCATGAATTTACTCATTCAATCTCCGGAAAAAAAGAACAACCGCATCGAAGAGATCATGAGTAATGCCTTGCCCTTTGTTGATATCACCACTCCTGTGGATACATTGGCAAAAATGGTTGCCGGAGAATACGAAGCGGTGCTGGTTAAGGATTTTAAGAGAGACAAGAACTACATCATTACCCGCTCTGACCTTGCGGAAATCATGATTCGTTAAACATCAACCGCATTGTCTGCAATGAATGCCGGCGAAATTTCTTTTACGGACCAATTGGGACGGGAGATTTTCATCCCGCGGTCTCCGCGACGGATCATTTCATTAGTACCTTCTCAAACGGAATTACTGCATGAGCTGGGCTTAGAAGAGGAAGTTGTTGGGATCACAAAATTTTGCATTCATCCGGAGGAATGGTATTTATCTAAAAAGAAAATCGGAGGCACTAAGGATTTTAAACCGGATGTCATTCGGGAATTACAACCGGATTTGATTCTTGCGAACAAGGAAGAAAATACAGCGGAAGGGCTTGCTGAATTGATGGGTGAGTTTCCGGTTTAGATAAGTGATGTAAATTCTTTGGAAGAGGCCTTGTCGATGATCAGATCTGTTGGAGAAATGACAAATCGGAAGGAACAATCCGGGGCATTAATCCAGCAAATCGAAGAAAATTTCAATCAACTAAAAGCATTTCTCCAACTTCTTCCCCATCAACAATCAAGGGTAGCCTACTATATCTGGAAAGAGCCCTGGATGATTGCCGGAAAAAGTACTTTCATTAATAGCCTATTACAGGAATGCGGGTTATCCTCCATCGGAACAAAGACGAGATACCCTGCAATATCCTTTGATGAACTCAAATCCGAAAAACCGGACTTCATCTTCCTTTCGTCGGAACCTTATCCTTTTAAGGCATCCGATAAAACGCATTTTTCAGAAATTATATCACCTGACAAAGTCATTCTGGTAGATGGCGAATATTTCAGCTGGTACGGTTCAAGGCTTAAAAATGCGCCTTCCTACTTTAAATCCCTCCTTAAAAGCCTTACGGATATTTAAGAAGCAGTGCTTTATCGTATTTTTACACCGTGTTCCCCGCCCCTCATTTCCGCCGAATACTGCTGGTCATTCTGCTTTGCAGTTTTTCACAGTATCTGATCGCACAGAAAGTAGGGCTCGTTTTAAGTGGTGGCGGGGTACGGGGAATGGCCCACCTGGGCGTAATTAAGGCATTGGAAGAAGCCAATATTCCCATTGACTACATCACAGGGACATCGGCAGGAGCATTGATTGGCAGCATGTATGCGATTGGCCTGCGACCGGATCAAATTGAAAAGGTAATGACGAGTAAGGATTTTGTTAAATGGGCTTCCGGTGTCTTCGATGAAGACCATAAATACTATTACCTGAGGAACCCGGATGATGCGGCCTGGGCGACGATTAAACTCCAGATCGATTCTATCATCAAGACCCAATTACCCAGCAATGTAGTGAATACTGCCGAGATTGATTTTTCATTAATGGAACAATTCGCTTCCCCTTCGGCTACGGCCAACTATGATTTTGATAGTTTACTCGTCCCCTTTCGATGTATTGGTTCCGACATCACCGCGAAAAAACCCATCATCTTTTCAAAAGGAGATCTGGCACAAGCGGTAAGAGCAAGCATGGCCTTCCCTTTCTATTTTTCACCCGTCCTCATCGGAGAAAACATCCTTTATGATGGGGGTATCTACAACAACTTTCCGACAGATATTATGCTGAACACTTTTCAACCGGATATCATGATTGGCGTTAGTGTAGCAAGTTTACCGGAAATGCCCTCCGCCAACAATTTTTTGAGTCAGCTTAAAACGATGATTACTCAAACCACTGTTTACGCTGTTCCCCGGGCACAGGATATTTTGATAGAACCAAAACTCAGTGACATCAATACCTTTGAGTTTAATGCAGTCTCTGCTACCATTGACAGTGGCTACCAGAGCACAAAGCGACTTATTGCAACCATTAAAGCCGCAATACCCCGAGCTGCGAATCCAGTTCAGTTGGAGCAAAAAAGAAAACACTTACAACAATCCGGTTATCATGTCACCGTGGACCGGATTTACGTCTATGGAGTAAATGAAGATCAGGCCACTTACATACGTTCTGTTTTAAATCCCCGCAACCAATGCCTCAACGTTACACAACTGCGTAAAAACTGGTTCAAGTTAATCGCCGATGAAAATCAGGTGTATTTGTTTCCGCGATTGATCTTTAATGCTTCCACCAATGAATACGATCTGCATGTAGACGTCAGAAAAAGCAAGGGCTTGTCGATAGATTTCGGTGGAATCATCTCGTCCAAGCCCATCAATACCGGCTTTATCAGCATCAGACATAGTTTTTGGGGACAACAAAGCGTTCGTATGCAAGGAAATTTATACTTCGGTAAACTCTATATTTCTGCACAACTGAAGATGCGACTGGATATTCCCGGCCGACTCCCCTTCTTTGCAGAACCTTCCTTTACCATCAACAAGATGGATTATTTTAAAAGCAGTACATCTTTCTTTACGGATGTAAAACCCTCTTTTTTAGTTCAGAATGACAGGAGTTATGCCATGAGTTTCGGGATACCGGTACGAAATGAAGGAAAATTGATTGGAGGAATCAACGCATTTAAAAACCTGGACAAATATTATCTCACCAGAAGTTTCAGTGAAAAAGATACAGCGGATGAAACTTCCATGGAAGGATACTCTGCTTATTTATTTTTTGAAAGAAGTACTTTAAATAAAAAGATGTATCCCAACGACGGCACCTTTTTCGAAATTCGCGGTCGCTATTCTTATGCAGAGGAAATAACAAAACCCGGCAGTACATTGATTTTACAGGACACCATTATCGAAAAGCACAATTGGTTTCAATTGAACATGCGCTATGAAAATTATTTTAAGACGGTGAAGTGGTATAAAAGCGGCTTCTTTATGGAGATGAATTTCACCAATATGCCTTTTCTCTCCAACTATATTGCCTCGAAAGCACAAACGCAGGGTTTCCAGCCAATACCGGAAATGCAAACTTTATTTATTGAAAGTTACAGGGCCCATAATTATATTGGCATAGGTCTTAAAAATGTTTTTCGGATTACAGAAAATTTAAATCTTCGACTTGAAGGTTATGCCTACCAACCTTTTCAGGAGATATTAAAGCGTGGAAATTTCAAACCTTATTATGGGGATGCTTTTAACAAACGTTACTTCATTGCAACACTCAATGCGGTTTACTACAGCCCGTTTGGTCCGGTAAGTGTGGCAGGAAACTATATAGAAGGCAGGGAAAAAGAACTCTCCTTCATGTTTCACCTGGGCTACCTCTTATTCAACAAGCGATCAACCCAGTAAACCCATTAGCTTTCCTTATTCTTTTCCTTACTACGGAAGTATAACGTGAGCGGCACTCCGCTAAAATCGAAATTCTCTCTCATCTTATTTTCCAGAAAACGTTTGTACGAAGCCTGCACATATTGCGGATAATTGCAAAAGAACGCAAAGGTGGGTGCAAAGCCGGGCAACTGCGTGATGTATTTAATATTGATGTTCTTTCCCTTGATCGATGGGGGCGGGTAATTATCGATATAAGGGAGAATTAACTTGTTCAGTTTCGATGTCGGTACTTTCTGTGTCTTATTTTTAAACACATTCACCGCTGTCTCTAATGCTTTATGGACACGTTGTTTTGTAGTAGCAGAAGTAAACACGATGGGAACATCTTCAAATGGAGCGATACGTTCACGGATAGCCGCTTCCATTTTCTTGGTGGTATTGGTATCCTTCTCCATCAAATCCCATTTATTCACGAGGATAACTACGCCTTTCCGGTTTCGTTCACAGAGGTGAAATATTTTCAAGTCCTGCGAAGTAATTCCTGCCGTGGCGTCAATCATCAGCAAACAAACATCTGATTCTTCTAATGCACGAATTGAACGCATCACTGAATAAAATTCCAGGTCTTCGGTTACATTTCTCTTCTTCCGCAAACCAGCCGTATCAATCAACAGGAAATCGAAACCGAAACTATTGTAACGTTTGTAAATGGTATCGCGGGTAGTACCTGCCATCGGTGTGACAATACTACGCTCTTCACCGATCAATGTATTCAACAGGGAAGATTTTCCGACATTAGGTTGACCAATAATGGCCAGACGGGGCACATCGGGTTCATCGAGATCTTCCGGTTCAAAAACGGCCACCATATCATCTAACAATTCTCCGGTCCCGCTACCACTCATCCCTGAAATACCATAGGGATCACCCAATCCCAGCGCATAAAATTCATTCACATCATGAATTCTTGCCGAACTATCTACTTTATTGGCGACGAGGAAAATTTTCTTGCCGGACTTCCGCAACATATTGGCCACTTCCTTATCCAGGTCAGTCAATCCATCGGCCACATCCACTACGAACAAAATAATATTGGCTTCATCAATCGCAAGATCCACCTGCTTACGAATTTCCTTCTCGAAGATATCATCCGAACCCACTACATAGCCACCGGTATCAATCACCGAAAATGTACGACCTATCCACTCCGCCTTACCGTAATGACGATCGCGGGTCACACCTGCTGATTCGTCGACGATTGCTTTGCGTGACTCTGTTAAACGATTAAAAAATGTTGATTTTCCTACATTGGGGCGGCCCACAATGGCAACGATATTGGCCATGAATTCTTTTCTTTATTCGCGATTGATCTGTTCATCATCAATCGAATTTAATTTTACTACTACTTTCAATAAATTAATTTCCCTTTACTCGTACCCGAAACGTTTTAACATTTTATCGTTATCGCGCCAATCGTCGGCTACTTTGACGGTGGTTTCGAGATAAACTTGTTTTCCTACAAACTCTTCAATCTTTTTTCTGGAATCTATTCCCAGCTTTTTGATGGCTGCGCCACCATGTCCGAGAAGAATTGCTTTTTGCGATTCACGGGCACAATAGATGACCACTTTGATACGGTCTATTTCCGGACTTTCCTTGTATTCAGTCACGATCACTTCAACAGAATAAGGAACTTCCTTCTGGTACTGCTGAAGAATTCGCCCTCTGATAATTTCAGTGACGAAGAACCTGGTATTTCTATCGCTGATATCTTCATCCTTATCGAAATAGGCAGGACCTTCCGGCAACACTTCCAGTATTTTATTCAGCAAAACATCCAGATGGAAATTATGCAAGGCAGAAACGGGCAACACTACTTCCGGATCCAGCAATTCCTTCCAGAGCTGAACGGCGGCTTCTACTTCTTCCTGATTGCCTTTGTCTACTTTATTCAGCAGCACAAACAAGGGCACATGCCGGTTTTTAAGCTTAACGGCAAGATCCTCCTCCAATTTCCTGTCGCCAAATTCGGTCACAAAAAGGATCAGATCGGCATCCGTAAATGTCTCCTCCACAGCATGTAACATCTTCTCATGCAGTTTATAAGCGGGTTTCATAATTCCGGGAGTATCCGAGAAAACAATCTGGTACTCATCGCTATTCAGAATGGCCTTAATGCGGTGCCGGGTGGTTTGCGCTTTGGGCGTTACCACGGATAAGTCTTGGCCCATCAATGCATTAAGCAAGGTGCTCTTCCCCACATTGGGCTTTCCAACAATATTTACGAAACCGGATTTATGCGACATGGGCGACAAAGATACGGAAACGGACAATGCCAATTTAACAAAAGCCTGATCTTGTACAAATTAGAGCTTGACACAAATATAATTTCCGATTCTAAAGAATGGATTTGAAAATTTGAAAATGGGTTAATCTCCCTGGCGGGAGACAGGTTTGAAGATGGGCTGATCTATTTGTCAGGAAACAGGATTGATGAATATCTTAAAGAAATTAAATTCCTGTTTTAAGAAAATTCCTCCGTGACTCTTCGTGTTCTGAGTGCCTTAGTGGTTAAAAAGGAAAATCGTTTTGAGACGATGATCTGTAAACACCAAATTGTTACTGTATTTTAGGTAGGATAATTTACAACTAAAAATAATTTACTAATCCGAAATGCACTTTCGCCGCACGGAATTCAATAGGATTACTTTGCTGTGAACCGAGGGCGTAGGTGAAGGAAAAAATACCGAGCTTGGTATCGAAGGTGATACCGGCACCGAAGCCATAAGGAGTGTCTGTAAGTATTTCTTCCCGACTTTGATCTTCATACCAGGCACGGTTGTAGAAAAGCAATAAGTAGGAATTTTGCTCGAGGATAAACCGGTATTCTATTTTTCCGACGACATAAGAAGATGCGAGTAAGGAAGCTTCGTCAAATCCCCGCAATGAACGGAGCCCGCCGAAGCGATACAATTCATTGCTGAAGATGTTTTCATTTTGCATCCATCCGCCCATCGCTCCAATGTTGACCACGGCCCGGGTAAAGAGCGGAATATAAAAATCAACAATTCCTTCTGCCTTGTATTGTGTCGCCCGCAAACTCAGACTATCATATGCTTCCGGATTTATTCTGGCATTCTTGTCAATCACCCTAACTCCTGCACCGGCATTGACATCTACAGAGAAACCCTGACGCGGATTCAAACGATAATCCAATCGTTGAAACAATACGCCGAGTCCGAAAGTATTCGCGCCAACGTCAGCAAATGGTGGCAGACTGGTAATATTCTCATACCCCTTGGTGGAAATCAGGTTACTTGTTTTTCGTCCGAAGAAGACCCGAAAGGAGTTATTCCCCGCAAAAAAATAACGGAAGCCAATCTGTCGGTTCAGCTCCAGAAAAGTGGAATCTTTTTTAAAGAGCATCAACTCTCCTTCCACCCCTACCGGCAAGGAAAAGAGAAACGGATAACTGAACTTAACTTTAAGATCCTGTGAACGGGGCAGCGGATTGCTCCAGTTGAGATCTAACAGTTCTGCCTTACCGAAAGCATTCAATAAGCGCAGTCGCACATCTCCCGTAACGAATACTTTCCCGGGATTGACATTATCCGGCTGCACCCCCACTACTCCATTAAACTGACTGGCTTTTCGCGATTGCAGAAACAAGACCGGTCGTGCTTTTCCCGGAGTAAACTCCAGTTCAAAGGGCCGGGCTTCGGTCACAAAAGGAATTTCGCGGAGACGTACAGATACTTTACTGAGGAGTGCTCCATTGAACGGTGCTCCCGGTTTAATGCCGAGGTAATTGTAGAGATAGGCTTCCGAAATTTTTACAGTCCCCTTGATCAATGCTGTATCCATCACCACCGGATCACCTTTATCCACGGTAACCCGCGCATTCAACCCTGCCCCTTCGGTCCGGACACTGTCCAGATGAACTAACGCGAAGGGGTAGCCGTTGTTGGAGCACCAGTCGAGTACTTTCTTCGCCATGATGGCATAAGCTCCCGGCGAGAAGGGTTTGTTCCTGTAAAATTTGTCCCGGATTCCTGCAGAAGTAAAAACGAACTCATCCTTGCCGCTCATCCTCAATTCCGCCCATTCATAGCGAACGCCTGTGAACCACCATGCCTTGCAATCGCCCTCTTTGCAGGAAAGACTATCGAAGCGGGCTTCCAGGTATCCTTTGGCGAACAACCATTCCAGCGATCGCCTCAATTCCGCCTGAACCAGCATCGAATCCGTCTCCTTCACCTTCGACTTCCGGAAAACCGTATAGCTTTTCTGCAGGATAGCTTTATGCTCCGGATAGCTACTTTCAAAACCAACGATATGTTGTGCGGAAATTTCAGTCACTGATAAAATACCGGCCAGACCTATAGCGAACTGCAACCTCACTAACGGCATCGACTTTCCGAAATCAATAAAAAACAGTAAAGATGACTGTAAACAACGAAAGATATAGGAGCGAATTGGCTGCATTAAAGTCTCCAGTCAATTTCTTTTTTACCCAACGATTTCAATATTTCGTTTGTCCTTGAAAAATGACGACATCCGGCAAAACCGGTACGTGCCAATGGAGAAGGATGAGCCGCTTCCAGAATAAAATGTTTGTTTTTGTCAATCAACGCCGCCTTCGCCTGAGCAAACCGGCCCCATAACAAGAAGACCAATCCCGAAGAATGGTCCGACAGTTTCCGAATGGCCGCATCAGTAAATTGCTCCCAACCTCTATTCTGATGAGAACCTGCGGTATTGGCGCGAACCGTTAAGGTCGCATTCAACAAGAGCACACCCTGAGCAGCCCATTTGTCAAGGTTTCCATTTACCGGAATGGGCAAGGCGAGATCCCGTTCCAATTCCTTAAAAATATTCAGGAGAGAAGGAGGTTTACGTATCCCGTCTGCCACAGAAAAACAAAGTCCATTCGCCTGACCTTCACCATGGTAGGGATCCTGGCCGATGATAACGGCCTTCACTTTAGCAACCGGTGTTTCATCAAAAGCCGCAAAAATTCGGGGACCGGGAGGGTAGATGGTATAGCCCGCCGACTTTTCCCGTTTAAGGAACTCGCGTAATGATTTGAAATAATCCTGTTCAAATTCACTCTTCAACAGTTCCTTCCAGGAACTTTCTAACCGGATTTCCGTTGAAGTCAGGGTGGGGTATTCCGCTAAACTATCGCTCATTTGATCGAAATTACAAGGTTTGAACGATATTAAAGCAAAAAAAGGGTGTACAACGCTTAAATTCCCGAAAAAAAGCTGGATTACACTTTTTTCAAACCATCCACGTTAAAATGTTAATAAATGCAGGATTAATTAAAAATCGCTCCCAAAAGCATAAAAAAAATCCTTTATTTTGCATCCATAAAATTGCCACTCAGCACCCGATAACATGCGCCAGATAACAGCACTATTACTTCTAGGAATGATTCTGCTCACTGTAGTTTCTTGTAAACCACGTGAAAGATGTCCGGCCTATAGTCAATATGCCAAACAAAAAGTGAATTCCCCTTCCTGAACTTCATTCCTTAGACATTAAAAGCCTCCGGTTCCTTTAAGAGCCGGATTTTTATTTTTAAGGAGGTGCTGTAGTTCGTTATTTAAAAAAATAAATTTTCTTCTTTAACCTCCACGCTTGCATCATTGTACTTATTTCTTTCACAACAAATGAAATAAAGAAGCCATGAAAACAGAAAACGTTCCTCCTTACCTTGTTTCGCAAGAGGCTGTTCCTTACTTTTGCGACGGCCATTGACAGTAAGCTTGTTAGGTGAGGTTACTGAATGAACAGAGGCTGCTGCCCGGAAATGTCGAAAGACACCAATGGGTAGAACAGGCGTTGTCGGATTAAGGCATCGCATAAAGCAGCTTTCCTGAAAAGGAATACGTCATTCTGAACTAAAACTAAACGAGGAGCTTTGCTTCCCTGGTGTAACGTTTTACGCTGTTTTTCCTCAGCCTGACTTTGCTTACACTGCCATTAGCCTGATAGAACACAATAGCATTATTCTCCTTACAGGTCTATGGATATCGATGTAGAAAAAACTTTTATCGAAGAGCTCATTCAGCGCCGCGACAAAGAACAGTTGGAATTAAAACTGGAGTCGTGGTTGCCGGAGGAGCTGGCCATGCTTTGTCAGGATTTGAATACGCATGAACAGGTTTTTGTTTTTAATGTCATCGACAGGGAACAAGCCTATCAGACTTTCGAACTACTTGATCTTAACGCGCAGGTATTGTTGCTGGATGTTCTGAGAAATCGCCAGGTGCAGTTGATCTTAAATGATATGTCGGCGGATAACCGTACCGCTCTTTTAGAACAACTGGATACCGAGCAACTCAACAAGCTCATCAAATTACTTACGCAAAAAGAACGGCGTGTAGCGTTGTCACTTTTAGGTTATCCTGAAGATTCTATCGGACGTCTGATGACGCCTGACTATATCGCCGTCAATCAGGACTGGACCGTTCGCGAAACACTGGACTATATACGACGTGTAGGTGAAAAGAGTGAAACGCTCGACGTATTATATATCGTTGATGACATGGGTTATCTCATTGACGATATTAAAGTCGGCGATATTTTAATTGCCGAAGATGCTGTTCCGGTGAAAGATCTATTGGATGGGAAATACACCTCCTTGCTGGTGACTGATGATGAAGAGGTCGCGGTGAAATCTTTTTCCACTACCAACAGAGTGGCCTTGCCTGTTACCGATGCCGGCGGATTGTTGCTTGGAATTATTACGGTAGATGATATTCTTGATCTGGCCAAGAAAGAAGATACGGAGGATATACAAAAGATTGGTGCGGTGGAAGCGCTGCAGGATCCCTATATGGATGTAGGGTTTAGTGAGATGATACGCAAGCGGGCGCCCTGGTTGGTGGTACTTTTTGTCGGAGAACTTTTCACCGCTTCTGCCATGGGTTTCTTTGAAGATGAAATTGCAAAAGCAGTGGTGCTCGCCTTATTCATTCCACTCATTGTTTCAAGTGGTGGTAACAGCGGATCGCAGGCAGCTACTTTGATTATTCGTGCGCTTGCTTTGGGAGAGATTACAGTGGGTGACTGGTGGAGAATTATGCGCAAGGAAATTCGCACCGGTTTATTGCTCGGACTCATTCTTGGCACGCTCGGTTTTGCCCGCGTGGGATTATGGAATGTATTCACCAATCTCTACGGTGAACATTGGCTCTACATCGGCTTAACAATTGGATCCTCGCTTATGTTTGTAGTTGTATGGGGAACCATTATGGGTTCAATGATGCCTCTGCTCCTGAAACATCTGGGAGCCGATCCCGCTACATCCTCCGCACCCTTCATTGCTACTTTGGTAGATGTGACAGGACTCATCATCTACTTTAGTATTGCCGCCTTACTCCTGACAGGAACGCTATTATAAAACTACCACATGAGCGCTTATCCATACCCTCTTCCTTCAACCCATCAGAAACATGAACCCAACTGTACTGCTCATTGACTCCATGCACCCTGCATTTCAACAGGAGCTGGAAGCAGGCGGCGTAACCACTGTGGAAGGCTTTAGCTGGTCCAAAGAAAAGGTACTGGATGAAATCGGGAAGTATAACGGTATCGCTATACGAAGTCGCTTTCGCATTGACGAAAATTTTATTTCACATGCAACCCAGTTAAAGTGCATAGGTCGCGCCGGAGCCGGCATGGAAAATATTGATGTCAGAGCTGCAGCCAAAGCCGGCATACACTGCCTGAATGCACCGGAAGGTAATCGTGATGCGGTGGCCGAACATGCTCTGGGAATGTTGTTGATGGGTATGAACCATTTGCTAAGGGCAGATGCAGAGGTCAGGAAGGGTATTTGGAGAAGGGAAGAAAACAGAGGTACAGAGTTACGTGGAAAAACGATTGGAATCATTGGTTTCGGAAATATGGGTGCTGCTTTCGCACAACGGTTGCAGGGATTCGGAATGACCATTCTGGCGTATGATCCGTATATTAAAATAGATGCAGAACAATATCCCTTTGTAAAACAAAGCCCGGAAGAACAAATCTTTATCGAGAGTGATATCATCAGCTTACATGTTCCGCTGACCGATGAAACTAAATATTTGGTCAATGACTCATGGATTAAAAAATTCCGAAAGAATATCTACCTCATCAATACCGCACGCGGGAAGAATATTGACACGACTGCATTGGTGAAAGGGTTAAAATCGGGGAAGATTACAGGGGCAGCTTTAGATGTATTGGAATACGAAGCGCTCAGCTTCGAACATATTGACCCCAACCAATTGCCGGAAGCCTTTCACTATCTCATTCAATCAGAAAATGTGGTGCTCTCCCCGCATATTGCCGGATGGACACATGAATCAAATATAAAAATTGCACAAACACTTGCTTTTAAAATGCTGGAGGTGTTAAAGGCTTAAGTTCTTCGATTGTCTTCTCCGGACCCCGAACTTTTAAAAAAGTTTATTTTTTCTTCAACGGAAAGAGTGTCAGATATCCGGAACGATTCGATTCTATCAAAGGTCTGTTCATCTTTTGCCGTCTGAATTTCCCCGTATTGTACATCATGGCCTGATCGTAATAATAGCGGCTCATCACATTCCCCGACTGACCGGTAGGTAAGATGCTTCTTGAATTTTCGGGGTCAGCCATATCCATCACAATGCGCATTGCCGGACCGTATTTGACACGATAAACACCCTCACCGTTCAGATCAAATCCCATTTGATTGATCACTTCCGGTCCGCCTGCTACGGGATAAGGTCCAACATTAAAAAAGACATCAAAAGGCTTCTTCATACCAATGGGATGCTTATGCTCCAGCACATGCACCCGTCCCCAATCCCACATATCCTGATTGCTCCCCAGCTGCTCTTTCAATTCAGTGATAGTCTGATCAAAAGCTTTTTCCAGAATCATATTTCTCGATTCCACTACATCTCGGGAATTCACATCATTCCACCACACCGAAGAATCATTTTGAATAAAGGGGAGTACAGAATTTTTCATCACATGGGTGGATAAATACACTTTAAAATTTTCCTCACCCAATTCATCCTGCATGGAAAGACGGAGGATATGATACAGCAATTTATAATAGACTACCGGTGCGCGATTTCTCAGGAGGTGATTCCCATCCCAGGTGGAAAGCAAATTCGCTGCATTGGCGTGTGCAGGTGATTTCTGCTTTACATCTACCCTGATCGCCTCGAGAATAGCCCGAGCAATAACCGGAGTTACCGGAGAAAGGACATCATTACTTATTCGCTGCAAATCACTACTACTGTATTTCTCCTTCTCGTCAAACAATTCTTTTATTCTAATCGCCCTGTCTTCCGGAACATAATAACCGGGATAAAAGCCAACTCCACTCATCGAGTCCGGCTGATTATTGGCGCTGTATAAAAATCCCGAAGAAGGATTTTCCAATTGAGGGTTATCTTTAAAATCATAAAAGCCCGGTGGATCCAGTTTAAAATCACTCCCATCTATCAACACAACAGGATCAACTCCTTTTGCACGCTTCATCAGTTTCCCTGCAGCCCACCAGGCAATATTCCCTGCCTTATCGCCATACATGACATTTAAACCGGGAGATATTATCTGAGATACTGCATCTCTAAACTCATCGATATCATTCGCGTGATTGAGTTGGTAGGTCACCTGTAATAAGTTGTTTGAAAACTTCAGATGTGTCCAGTACATCGCCACAGCATCACCTGTTACCTGCTTCCATTCCGGCATCACTTCACTCACCACCGGTCCGTGACGGCTTTCCATCACCGTTAGTACCACCTCCTCTTCTCCTTTCACTTTGATCACCTTCTTCACTTCCGAGAATTTGTTCCATTTTCCATTCGCCCAGTAAAGTGTTGAATCTCCCGGTTTCACTCTTTCCTGATAAAAGTCGAGATCATCATTTTCCAACATGGTCAAACCCCATGTTTTTTCCTTTGTATGTCCGATGGCGGCAAAAGGTAATCCCGCGAGATAGTTACCATAGAAACTAAAGCCGGGATATTCCATATGTGCTTCATACCAAACTGCAGGTTGGCCAAAACCAATATGCGTATCATTACCGAATAATACTTTTCCACTTGCCGAGCGTGAAGGAGACAATAACCATCCATTGCTACCTGTAATAGGTGGAACCGGGATTTTATTTAACACTTCTGCCACTGCGCCCGGTGTGGTCATAAAAGATTTAACCTGAGCTGTTGCCTCCGGTTCAAAATAAGAAGAATCATCATGGACGGGCATCCTTTCTGTACCTGTTCTATAGGAAGTGAAGATATCCGCATAATATGTTTTCCCCAGATTCTTCCGGATAAAACTCATGAGGGGGTCTGTTCGGAAACCCATTGCGAAATTAAAAGCCATAAACTCCGACGAGAGGTATAAATCTTTTATTGTATACTCTTCTTTATCGATTCCCAGCATCACGAACTCGACGGGAGTAATTCCTTCTTTAATGAAGACATTGATTCCCTTGAGATAAGATTTTGCTGCCTTTTGATAGTTTTCTGTATCCCCTGTGAGGTAGATCTTACTGGCGGCTTCTGCATGTTCTGCCAACCCAAGTGTTTTAAAAAACGCATCCACTTTTATAAAATCCTTTCCTAAAATTTCAGCCAAACGACCGGAGGCTACTCTTCTGGTCATTTCCATTTGAAAAAGCCTGTCCTGAGCATGTATATAACCCAAGGCAAAATAAGCATCTTCCTCATTTGTGGCGTATATATGAGGAATACCGTAGAAATCGTAAATAACCTCTACGGTATTGTTTAGACCATCAAGCTCCATACTGCCATCGTAATGTGGCTTCTGAGAAGAAAGATAAATCAAAACGACTACAATACCTGTAAGGACAAATACAATTAGTAAATAAAGAAGTCGACGGATAATTTTCATTGATGTTACAAATTTAAGAAATACGGCGGATTGCGATGTCTCGTGCCATTAAAAAATAGAAATTACAGCAATAATGCACATTTCCGGACTCTGCAATGAAGTTAATAAAAACAAAGGGATGACTTCTAAGGTTCATCCCTTTGCCAATTCTTATAACATTATTTGCACCTTGCCTGATCTCCAATCTCGGCGACATTTTTTCCAGACTAAATCCTCTGAAGCAGCCTACTCTATCACCAACTTTTCATAACTATTACCCATAGCCGAAGCCGCTCCGACAGTATACACTCCGGCGCTAAAGGAGGATAAGTCCAGCTGATAAAGCAGGCCATCACCGGCCTTAACCAAATTCTGCGTGTAAACTAACTTTCCTTTAGCATCAAAAATATTCAGCGATACGTCTCCTCTGTATTTTCCGGCCATGCTGAAATAAGTAAAATTACCGGAAGGATTCGGAAACAAGCGGATTGCATCAAGAGATGCATTTTCAAAAACACCTTGCGGATTCGTGATGGTGAAATTAACATTAGAGATATCAAAGAAAACATTGGCAGCTCCTTTAACCATGACCCGTGCCTGAGTGGTTGAAACAGCGGGTACAGTCACTGTCGCTACTCCTGAATTAGGAACAGCGGTAGCCAATGTTATGGGATAAGTAAAGCCTCCGTCCAGGGAGAGAAAAATATCCACGTTAGGGCTATTGATCGGGGCTATATCAGTTCCTACAACATTCCAGGTAATATTTTCCTGAGTTCCTGCTACCCAAGTGATAGAAGTATTTGGAGATGTGACAAGGAAGGGAGCGCCTGTATTGATCACCTGCAGATTCACCAATACTTCTTCATAAGTTACCCCACCCCCGTTCACTCTCCCATCACGTGCAGTCAAACGAAATTTCATATTGCGGGCGTAAGTAGGAAGCAATTCACCGATGGAAGCGGAATTGGCAACTATAGCAGATAATTTCGGGAAATAACGCTTCGGATTTGTTGTGGGATTAAACGAACGAAACAATGGAGCATTTCCTGTCGGATTAGTTGGAGCACCGGCGTTTCCGATATCGTACTGTTCCCAGCAATAGGTGACTGTATCGCCATCCGGATCTGTAGCAGCGCCTTCCAAAACAAACGGTGTTTGATAAGGAATAACATGATCTGTACCTACAGAGTTAATGACAGGAGGAGTATTTCCTGTTGGTGTTGAAAGTGCACATGTAGCTCCCGTAGAAAGCGTAATATAATCAATGATCTCATCAAAATTAGCCGTATGAAAATAAGCATCACTGTTCGCCTGAATATTCTGAGGCAAACAAATTCCGGCATAGGCCATTATCGTTGTTCCGCTTCCGGGCTCGAATGCTGTAGCTGAATTCCCATTGCCTGTGCATGCACCGGTAGTTCCGTTAAAGGTATGGTTTCCTCCAAACTGATGTCCCATCTCGTGGGCTACATAATCAATGTCGAACGGATCTCCAATAGGTGCCATAGAGCCGGTTACACCTCTTGCTTTTTGTAAAGGGTTACAGATAACACCTAAACCGGCTATTCCTCCTCCACCGGTACTAAACACATGTCCTATATCATAGTTTGAATTGCCGATTCTTCCGGCAACCGTAGCCTGATTTTGTCCAAGCATTGTTCCGCCATTATTATTTGTGTAAGGATCGGTCTGAGAATTGAGGAAAATCAATGTGTCATTGTTAGGAACCAATACTAAACGCACCGCCAGTTCCTTCTCATAAACTCCGGTCACTCTATTCAGTGTGGTCACGATTGCAGAAAGAGCACCGGGAACAGTACCACCATGATAACCTGCATATTCACCGGTGCAGGCAATGGCTGCTTCGTACCTTCTTAATGTAGATCCTTCACTTCTTAACACAGTCAAACCTCCACCATTCTGCTGCACATCTCGCCGTATATTTTGGGCGGCAATTACATTCCCGGAATCTTCCGAATTAAAACCACAAACAGAACGCGAAGCTTTATTCACGGCAGCAGATTTAAAGTACACCTGATAAATTGATTTTGTTTGTTGATTGAAAGGGTCAATGTAAACATCTCCATCCGGCGAAAGGATCATCGCATGAAATCCCCAGCGGGTAATATCAAGATGAATAGTAGCTGAAGGGTTTTCAACTCCTTGTCCTGCCCAGGTATTTATTCCCGGATACTTTTGTTTTAATGCAGATGGAATTACTGGAGTCTCCACTATTCTGAAATGCGAGGTGTTTCCATCTGGCATTGGTATTTCGAGCAATAAGGGAGTACCTGGAGACCCTTCAAAAGGTGCAGACAACAGTAGCGTGGCTAAGGAATTCAGATCTACCTCCATCAATCGTGAAGTTGTGGTTTGGATAGCGGCTTTTCCCTGAAGTGCGATATTTTCTTTAGAGATATCCTTCCAGAAAAGCGGGGTTTTACCCATAAGAGGACAAGCAATCGTCAGGATCGCCAACAGGTTCAATAATTTTTTCATTGGAATTTTAGGGTGATTTTATTGAACAAATGTAAATAGAAACCAACCATCTCGAAAGCATAAAATCAAACAGCCCCCGATATCACTTCGGAGGCTGCTCATTATCAACGCCTTTAAGGTTTCATAAATCGATAGCTTTGTGCCGCGACAGAATTTCTTAGTTGAATGGTATATATACCGGAAGACAATCCGGAGAGATCCAGTTCAAGCATATTTAAGCCACTTTGAGATGTAATATTTCCTCGATCTTGCAATAGCCTTCCAGTCATATCAAAAATCAACATCTGCAGCGCTTCTCTTGAATCATAATTATATACCAAAATTGAATAAGGATCATGAAGCAAATTGAGGATTTCAAACTTCAACGACTTTCCAAAACGAACGGGGATATAGTCAGAAATGACATTCACAGAGCCATCTCTGTCCGTTTGTAATAAGCGGTAATAGTTGATTCCATCTGCAGGATCTTTGTCAAAAGTTTCATAGTTCAGCAGATTAGAACTATTTCCCGCAGAAGGCACAGTAGCGATGACCGTATGATCTTCAAAATTCAAGGTACGCTCAACTGTAAAGAAATCACTATTTTCTTCCGAGGCTGTGCTCCAATAAATTCTCACATCTGATTCAATTGCTTCCGCATCAAAGTGAAGCAAATCTACCGGCAGTGGATTATTATTAATGCTGATCGCCCAGGGATGTGAATTGCCTATTGGTCCGCCGGGTGTAGCAAACAATGGAGGGAATGCTTGCGCTGCCTGAGGAGGAAGGTTGGGCCAATCCCAGTTAATCACACGAACAGAATCAGATGGACCCGGGGCTTGCCCATAATTTTGCAAATAGGTGAGTGAAGTATAAGGGGTTGTTAAGCGAATCCACGCTCCATTCAGCAATTGCTGTCTCCAGGGTTGAGCGGAGCCTCTGCTGGCAGGAATAATTGTATTCATACCCACCACTCGCTCTGCAGGAGTAAACCGGAACACCAGATCGGTAAGTGGATTGGGCCCTGACTTCGATAACATCCAGAAACGATCAACAGTGGCAGCGGCATTATTGACGACAGCGGTAGTTGAATTGAGATGCGTCACACCGGGAGGAAGAGGCAGGTTAGCGGGTGCTTTATATGTTGAAATACTTACATCTCCAATATCTCCACCTTTTAACTGGAAACTAAACGGCACATATACCGGAGCAGCAATAGCTTCGCTTCCGAAGGGCACTACCCGGTAACCTTGCGTAGCGTCAATATTGTTCCAGTTCACCAATGCATTCGCATTTTCACTGATGATAAAACCATTTGTTCGCGTGATCGGTCCAACAGGTGTTAGCAAACCGCCTGTTGTAACTGCCGCACCATTATTGAGCGTGATGGAATTCAGATTCATCCTTAATTGACCCTGCGTCAGTGATAATGTATCATCCACCACCACATTTCTCAACATAGTGACTGTTTGTGCAGCGGCTGATTTATTTATTTTCAACTCATGAAAAGTAGTGACATTCGAGCCACCAAGATTCTGTAATAAGGCACCTGAAAAATTCACCAGACTATTGCCTGCCGTAAACAGGCCATTGTTGTTCCAATCGAGTCCATTGAAATTCATAATGGTCTTGCGATTTGACAATAACGGAGTATAACTAAAGTCGGTCGATCCGTTATTGTTGTAAAGACCGTTCAGCGTAATAACCGATGTATCCGCATATACCTGTGAAGTATTGTTCATATTTCCGGATATAGTCAGGTTAGCAAAGCTGGACCAGAATTTACTTCCGGCATTATTGTTCAAATCGCTGCCTACAAGTCCATTCATAAAATTCTGTGGTCTGCGGAATCTGAAACCGATATTGGGTCGCAAGGTGGATGGCACCTGACCGAAATTCGATAACAAACCGGGAGAGAGTGAGGTAAGTGCACACCCAGCGGTACCGATAGTTGTTGACCCTAACCAGATACATGATTTTCGGGGTGCAGTACTGGACAAATACATGAAATCATTTCCTCCGGGCGTACCTGCTGTCATGTCATAACAGATTTGCAGGAGCAAATTGCTCACTCCGTCCCAACGCATATTGGTGGCAGGAAGTTTTAATACTCCTGAACTGGCAGAGAAGGCGGTATAAACTCCATTGGTAGGAGTTCCAATAATCAATGCGGGATTAGAATACACGGTCGTCACTCCCAATAAAGGATCATTGGTGACAAATTGATCCTGAATTCCGGGGAGTTGCATATAGGAAATGCTGAAGTTCTGATACGCCGCCGTACTTCCTCTGGTATAAAACCGAAGATAGATGGAATCGATGATATCATTGGGTAACATTCCTGCTGCCTGCATTTCAGAAACGGTATAAATTACCTGCACAATATTATCAGGTGTTGATCCTCCTCTAAAAGCCTGAATAAGTGCTGAAGTGGTTGCTGAAGTACCGAATGTAATAGAATCTGATTTCGTGGAAACAATGGCAAATCTCCCGTTATTGTTAATGCTTTGCGCAATGTTCATGATTACTGTTGTATCCGTGAGCACCGTGATGGAATCAGTAGCTGCAATGGTAATATTTCTGGAACGCATCGTATCTCCAATACCTACCACGGGGAAGTAATACGAGGCAGCCGGACGCCCGGATGCAATCAATGAAATTTGTGAATCATCTGACAAAGTTGGTACACGTCCACACCAGTTGGTTGCGTCATTCCAATCGTCGGTAAAACCTAACCAGGTAGCGGGCTGGACGGTGATGGAGACCGGAGAAGCATTTGTGGTTATTCCACTGTTAGTACAAACCACTACGCATCTGAACCATTCGCTCGCAGTAATATTAAAGGAATAAGTCTTATTTGTGGCGCCAACAATATTTGTCCATGGACCCAGCGCAGATGGTCCGCTTTGCCATTGATAAGTTAATCCGCCAAATACCGTTCCTGCGAGCGGATTCAATGACAAATTGATCTGAGTTCCCGAACAGGCTGTAGTGGCAGAAGTAAACGTACTGAATGGCCCCGGTGTTCCCGCACAAGCAGGAGGAGTGAAGGGATTGATTGTAATCAGATAATCTTCCGTCTCTCCGGAACCAAAAGTAAGACAGGCACTTGTTGAAGTATTGATATTACCCACAAAGCGTGATCGTATACGCATACCCGTTAGACCCGTTCCAGAGGTACCGGGAATAGTTATGGGAACGGTAGCTGTACTTCCCGGCGGATTGTTTATCGCCAGCTGTTGCCATTCCGTTGGTTCATACACACCATTAAAATTATAATCTATCCACACTGAAATGATAGCACTTATAATTCCACTCGTCGTCACACTAAGATTGTATGTTTGATTTTGTGTCACGGTAGTTGTTGTAGCCCCCACAGCAGGATAAACATTATACGCTAAAGTCGTATTACTTGTACATCCGGTCGAATTGTTCAAAGTATTAAAAGTCACATTCGAGGTCCACATATTATTGCAATTGGGAATATGGACGGGCACACAATAGCAGTGCGTAGCAGTATTAAGAATTACCTGAACCGGAGTGGTGAATAAAGTAGTTGCTCCGCAGGTAATTTGACATCGGTACCAGGTAGTTGCTGCTTGTGTGGTGGAAAAAGGATAGGTAGTTGCTCCGGCAATATTTGTCCATGGACCACCAGCAGCAGGTCCGCTCTGCCATTGCCATGTCATTCCTGAACCTAAGGTTACTGTATTGTTAATTCCTAATGTAAATGCTTGCAAAGGACAAACATTGGGCAAAGAGGTAGTCGCAATACCCGCGTTAGTTAGGCCGCAGGGAACACCGGGAACAATGTTAATATTATAATCTTCTGTCTCTCCCCAGGTATAAGTACCACAAGGCAGGTTGGTGTTATTTCCTCCCTCGCGAAGCACAATGCGCATCCTTGTCACTCCTGTCAATGACGAAAAAGGAATGGTAATATTACCGGTAACAAAGGTGGTAACAGGAGTTGCACTGGTAGGGCCTGTTGGTCCGCCACTGAACACTCTTTCCGTAACCGGATTAAATACCCCATCCTGATTGTAATCGATAAACACATTAAAATAAGCAGCGAAGAAAAAATTGCCGGATGTAATCTGTCGCAAGGTTATAGGATAAGTTAAACCCTGAGTATAATTCTGAACAGGAACGGTAGATGTAAAATTGGTGTAGATGTTGAAAGATGTTGGGTTATTCGTAGTCGTTCCCGGGGCAGCGGGGTTGGTCATCGCACCAAAAACCACCTGACCAATATCGGTGTCAACGCTGGAGGTCGCATTTGAATTACAGTAACAACCGGTTGGTAAATTCATACTCACTTGTGCGACCGTAGAGGTCACAATGGGTCCCATATTGCATCGAATCTGGCATTGATACCACGTGGTAGCAATCTGTCCCGGACTGGCATAAATAGCCTGAGTGGCACCAACAATTGGAGTAAATGGTCCGGCTGCACTGACTGTAGAAGACAACCATTGAAAAGTATAACCGCTATTGTAAGGAGGATAAAGTCCGCTAAGACTTACCGTGTAGGGTGTACTCGCACAAACGGAAGGAGCAGAAGGAACAGCAGTGACGCCACCGGGGACGCCGGCACATGGTGTAGCAACATTGTAATACAACTGCACATCGGGTCTGGTATTCGCAACAAATCCGTTTCCGGCAGGCGGAGTATTGTCTGCTCCCCAGTACTGAAAATAATTTCCGGCTGTTGTTGATCGCGTGAAAATTTTGCCATTAAAAGCTTCTCCACCACCTCCCCCAAAATTAGTTTCAACAATAACTTCAAGATGAGTCCCTCCTCCATTGAAATAAAAGGGACTGGTAAGAAAAATGGTCACCCAGGTATTCGGTAAAAAAGTAGCAGAACTGACAGTGCCATTGAAACACAAAGTTGCGGGAGCAGAAGCAGCAGCGTAGGTGGAAGGCGTTAACCCTGCAGGACCGGCAACTTCTTTCAACAATACTCTTACCGGGGTATTTGGTGTAGGACTATTGAAACTGGTTAAGAAAAAAGCAACTCTCGAAATAATTATACCATTTGGCACTCCGGCGGCCGTGAGTTCGGGGGCTGTAAGTTGAATCTGCCCCCTGTCATATCCCCAAAATGTTCCTAAGGGGCGATAATTAAATGCCGCTCCGGGTGCTGGTCCGGCTCCCCCTCCCGGCACGTTAACATTGATCTGCGCGAAAGAGGCAGTGTTGCATAGTAGTGCAAGCACTAAAACCAAGACGACTCTTAGTTTTTCGGTGATCGGTAGAAAATGAGGTTTCATGTTGTGGGAGTTTTGGTGAGGATAAAGTTAAAAATTTTTATGAATAAATAAGATTTTTTTACCAACATATTGATAAGGTTCGAATGGGTTTATCTACCTTTGGCCCTACACTGGGGTGCCCCGAAGGGCTGAGATTACACCCATACCACCTGATCCGGATCATACCGGCGTAGGAAGTGTATAGATGTTGCTTTTTACGGTCACCCCTTTTATCCTCTTCATCCATGAAAAAATTTACCTTTATTTCGGTGCTCTTTATCTGTCTGGCAACACAATTCTCCTTTGCACAATTCCGAATAACAGGCATTGTGAAAGATGAGAAGAGTATACCGGTTTCCGGAGTAGTGATTACATTAGAAACAACTCAGCTACAAGTCATTTCAGATATCGACGGGATGTTCATCATTAACAAGTTGCGTCCGGGAAACTATACACTCTCGCTGCGCGCTATGGGATATGAATCCAAAATAGAACAAGTCGAGATCTCCGGTGATAAAGAAATTACCGTCATGCTCACCGGAAAACCGCTTTTGACCGATGAAGTCACTGTAAGTACCACGAGAACAGGGAATAATGCAGGAATGGCGGTGAGCTTGTACAGTAAAGAAGAAATTGAAAAATTGAATACAGGGCAGGATTTGCCCTATTTGTTGCAGATGTTACCCGCTGTAGTCGCCACATCCGATGCAGGAAACGGCATTGGTTATACCGGAATCCGGATCAGAGGGAGTGATGCAAGCCGGGTGAATGTTACTATTAACGGAATTCCTGTAAATGATGCGGAATCGCAATTGGTGTATTGGGTCAATATGCCGGATTTTTCCAGTTCAGCCGAAAATATTGAAGTGACCAGAGGAGCCGGAGTCAGTACCAACGGGGCCGGCGCCTTTGGTGGAACGATTAATATTCAAACGGCTCACGTAAGTGATTCAGCATATTTACAAACTAGTCATGCCGGCGGAACCTTTAACACTTTCAAAAACAATCTCTCGTTTGGTACAGGTTTATTGCGGAATAATTTATCACTGGAAGGGAGACTTTCTTCCATTAAGTCGGATGGATTTATTGACAGAGGAAGTTCCGACTTGCAATCACTTTATCTCAGCACGGCCTGGAAAAATGCGAACACTATCGTTCGCTTCAATCTGTTTACCGGAAAGGAAGTTACCTATCAAAGCTGGTATGGAGTCCCGGAAAGTAGAATTAAGGGAGATGAATCCGCCATGCAGGAGTATATTATCCGCAATGGTTTGAATGAAGAAGAAAGTGAAAACCTCCTCAACAGCGGAAGAACTTATAATTACTACACTTACGATGACCAAACCGATAACTACCGGCAGGATCATTACCAACTCTTGTTCAGCCATAGTTTTAAATCCAACTGGCTGCTGAATATTGCACTCCATGCTACAAAAGGGAGCGGGTATTATGAAGAATTTAAAAGTAATCAGTCACTTGCAGATTATGCTATCGCAGATGTGGTACTGAATGACACCATCATCACCTCCACAGACCTGATCCGCAGGCGATGGCTGGATAATATTTTTTACGGCACAACCTGGACCTTAAAAGGAAATATCATCGACAACTTTACGCTTACTTTCGGTGGAGGGGTGAACAGATACGACGGGGATCATTTCGGCGAGGTGATATGGGCGGAATATGCCGGAAATTCGGATATCCGTCAGCGTTATTATGAAAACAATGCGGTTAAAGATGATCTGAATGCTTATTTGAGAGGAGAATGGGAAATCTCCCGTCAACTGCATCTCTTCGGAGACATGCAGCTTCGAAGGGTGGATTATCGTTTTACAGGACCCAATGAAGATGGTCTTCCCGCACCGCAAGAAGCCGGTCTTCAGTTCTTCAATCCGAAAATGGGTGTTACCTATCGTCCACAGATGAACATGACGATATACGGATCAGTCAGTATTGCGAACAAGGAACCGAACAGAAACGACTATACCGAATCGAGTGCCCTTTCAAGACCGAAACATGAAAGCATGATCGACTATGAAGCAGGATTAAAATATGCTTCAAAACGATTTAATTCAGGAATCAATTTCTATTACATGGATTACTACGACCAACTGGTATTGACCGGAAAAGTAAATGATGTGGGCAGCTATACCCGTACCAATATCAACCGCAGCTACCGCGCCGGCATGGAACTGGAATTAGCGGTACAACTGTTAAAAAAAATGATCCTGCAGGGGAATGTCACTCTCAGTGATAACAGAATTAAAAATTACGTGGAATACACCGATAGTTATGATGTAGATTTCAACTATACCGGTCAGCAGGCAGAAGTATTTAAAAATACAAGCATTGCATTTTCTCCGGAAATCATTTCCAATATCCAATTGCAATATCAACCTTTCCGCAATACAGAAGCTTCCTTCATCCTACGTCACATTTCAAAACAATATCTTGACAATACCGAAAATGAAGCAAGCATTCTTCCTGCATATACCGTAGGTGATATTCGCTTCAGTTATTCGCCGACATTCCAATTCTGTAAAAAAATCAGATTTGATTTGCTGTTGAACAATGTCTTCAGCACGCTCTATGAATCGAATGGCTATACATTTGGTTATCTTTATGACAACACCCGCATCCGGGAAAATTTCTATTATCCGCAGGCCGATTTTAACTTTATGGGACAAGTGACGCTTCGTTTTTAAAAGGGTTGTATGGGACAAAACTTCTACTACAAAAGCCCTGTAGGGGCGGTATCTCTGTAACCGACAAACTCCCCTCCCCTTACAACCGCCGGCGCCCGACCTAAGGTCGGGCGCCGGCATAGGTGGGAGAAGATGATATCCTTTCTTACCGAGATACCGCCCCTACAGGGCTTTTACGACGAAGAACTCAGGATATATCTAAAAGTTTGACTTATCACCCTTGCGACTACACACTCCTCATCCGGAAATCATGGCCAGGAGATCATCGAGGGCATGTCCCGACCAAATTATTTTTCGATAATAAATAATCTTGATTTTAAAAAAGAATATTAAACTTAAACGCTGCGTTCGCGGCGGGTTCGCGGCGGTCGCTGCGTTTAAACAGAAGATTTATTTGCAGAAATTTTTACTGCTCTGAATATTGTTAAAAAACTCTAATTTATACTCTATCTGCATCGAGTGTTGTTAAAGCTGAAAATCATTTTCTTAATCGGCTGAATGTATTTAACCTAAACTTTAACATGTGAATACAGGTACATGTCAGGAAAAGAATTAGTGGAAGGTAAATTCATTGCAAAAGTGTACTTTCAAGAATTCCTCATCCGGAAATCATGGCCAGGAGATCATTGAGGGTATGGGCACGATGAATGGGTTCGTAGGGCAGCCATTTAATAATACGAGGTGACTGTAAAATCAGTCCCGACTTATGTCGTTTACTTTGCTGCACTTTTTCAAAACCAATTTCGAAAACCAAATCCGGAACAATACTTCGTACCGGACCAAATTTTTCCACCACATTCCCCTTCACATAGTCGTTGATCTTTTGCATCTCTCCCGGTGAAAGTGTTTCCGGCCTGACTTTAGCAACGGGAATCAACAGCTCTTGCTTCCAAACAGCGAATGTAAATTCTACAGCAAATCCGCCTGTACCCGGGTTACCGGATTGCACATAAATCAAGACCCCAATGATCGAAAGCGGATCCGATTTCGGACTCCATAGATAAGTTGGTTCTCCTTCCTGATGATATCGACCTGTTAATTTTCGAATCAAAAATGAAGAACAGGAAGTAGAAAAAACAGAACCGGTACTTTGAACGTTCTCCTCCTGAAAATTCAAAATTACCGGATGAGATAAATGAAGGAGTACATGGTTTAATGTTTGAACAAACCACGTTAATTTCTCCAAACGTTGACACAAGGGTTGGGGAGAAATATCCTGCCCCTCCCATTCGAGCAGATCATCTGCATAAAAAACTACGGGCACTTCAGTCATCAGGATCTTGCTTGCTTTCCTTGCCTTCAATCTTTTTTCGAGAAACTGTATCGGAAGAAATTTATCGGCTTTAAATGCAATCAACAAACCCGTCATGACAAAACTATTCTTACTCTCACTAAAAACTTGTTTTATCTCCGGAAATAAAGGAGTGATTAAATCACCGGTTGAACTCCAGATAAAAACTTCGCCATCTCTTTTATTAGTTGAACGCGCACTCCTTCGGGTTGTATATCCACTCTCCATAAATCCTCATTTCCCAATTCAACTAAAGGTGCTTGATATATCGTGAGTGTCGTCCAGGGAAAAGGTTTCGCCAATAACTCCTTCTCCACCGCCTTGAAAACAAGTTCTTGAAATGTGATTTGATCCGGAGACCAGTTGCGTTGCAAACGAAGTCGAAGTTTCCATTCGTCAATACCGGTGAGATGGAATAGCGCTGAACATAAAATTCCTTCAGGAATGGTAGATCGAAAGGCGCCGGTTAATAATTTATTGAGCACATAGCGTTCATAGGTCTCCATTGAATTCCATAAACTGAAAAGTAATTCTTTTCTTGTCGCTGCATCTCCTGCTTTCATCGACCGCCAAACCTCCATGACCTCCGACAAAGAAATCGATTTCAAACTTGAAGGTGCAGGAAGAATCAAGGCGATGGTTTCGGAGACATCCCCTGTGAACCCTAAACATTCATCAAAGAGCCAGGAGGGCAATCCGGCCATCTCCATGGCATATTCCTTCAAACTTGCAGGAGAGAAAACCGAAGCGGGCCTCTTTCCCGAAAAAATGGCCAACATCCAAATGATATCTGCATCACTCGCGGAAGATAAATACTGCGCAATACCATCTGCCTTTTGAGCAGACGATTTAGATAGCTCGAGAGCACGACATACTGCTGCAAACGTTTTCATGAATGCGGCATTTTTAGTTCAACACTATCTCCTTCATACAATGTTTTCAATTCATCTGCATCTATTCCTTGCTCCCGCAACCAGCGCACATAGGCCGAAGTATAACCATGCGTAACGTACACCTTTTGGGCACCTGTAGCTTTTACCGCTTTGTTGAGTCCATTCCAGTCGGCATGATCACTCAATGTAAACCCACGATCTGCCGAACCCCATTTACTCTTGCCACGCAAATTTGTCCAGCCGGAAGCAAAAGCCATGGAGTACGGTTTGAATTTTTCCAACCATTCACCGGAAGAAGCAGCCGAAACAATGAGCATCGCATTTCTTAACTGCGCAGGAGGGATATTATTTTTAAAAGGTAATGTTTGTGGAAGCGAAGGAGAAAATCCGCGAATGATTTCATTCATCTCCTCTATCACCGGATGAACAATGACAGGACCGATCTGCTGATCGAGGTGTTGCAAAATGCGTTGCGCCTTTCCCAAACTATAGGCCATCATCACCGACACCACTCCATCCGCTGCATTCCCTGCCCACCAGGCATTGATTTCATTAAAAACTTCAAGAGCGGAACCGGGCACATGTCCGGCGGGATGGAAAGAAATTTTTACACCATTGCAACTAAATGTTTTTCCATACGCATAGCCCTGAGCATTAATTTTTCCGAGGCGTGCTGCGAGAATGGGCACCGAATGTTCATGGGCCATATAAAGTCCGTTGCCACCGCGGGCATGATCTGAATGCGCATGGGTAATGAGTGCATTGGGAACAGCCTGCCAGGGATCGATATAAACATCAGCAAGCGCACAATACAAACCTTTTTTAGCAAGTTCTATTAATGGCATCGTTAAATTTCCCTCTGAAATTACGAAGAAAAATTAACCTTATACCCGGAGAAATTCTCCTGCCTTCCACAAAAAAACAATTGAATTTACAATTAATAGAAAATCAGCCTGATGCTGTAAATTAACGAGTGTCTTAGGGTGTCCCACGGGTGATAAGTCATCCCTAAGCCTGAGTTGTTCAATGTAAAAGCCCTGTAGGGGCGGTATCTCTGTAAGAAAGGAGATCACCTTCTCCCACCAGTATCCCTTAGCTGAGAGCCCGAAGTCGCGAGGCTCCAACTCCCCTGGAGAATAACGCTCGCGATAAGGAGCGGCACCTCCCCACCGGCAGCTGGAAGCCGGTAGCCGGAAGCTGGCAGCCGGAAGCCGCTAGATTACTCTTCCCCACCCATCACTACCAACTTTGTTGCTGTCCTATATCCACCACTTATAAGTACAAAGGTATACAATCCTCCCGGCAAGTACGACACATCCAAATGCTGCAAGCTTGACCATGGTGGTAAATTTTGACGATACATAAGTTGCCCGGTAATGGAATTAATGCTTAACTCACCGGGTTGATTTTGTGGTAACAGATAAACCAATTTCACAAAACCATTTTGAGTGGGATTTGGTGAAAGGCCCATACGGAAATCATGGGACCGTTCTGCAATTCCTACACTCAGGCTATCACAAACACTACCCACCACCGGACCAAGGTTGTAATTGGGGTGGTTGGGGACTGCGCGTAAATGAAGGTAGCTTCCCAAATCAATCGCATGTTGCTGTACATCGCAAGCGAAGCCTGCACTATCCGGGTAGTTCATTTCATGAAGATGCTGTACTGAGCTACCGCTTGTGATATATATTTTTCCATTAGCGGCCAAATACATGTTCCAAAAGGAAGTAGCACAACAAGTTGGTCCAGGGGAGATGTATCCGTCGTAGTTGGCAACTGTGTCTATTGAAAGGCTGTCGGTGTTTATTTGAAAGACCATTGAACTGGAACAGGCATACAGATTTTTTCCAGATGCACTAAAGGCAGTACCCCATAAATAACTGCCACTGGTGAGTTGAATAGAAGTGTCATTAGTAATTAATCCTGTACACCTGTCAAAGTTAGCCGTTACCATAAAGCTGTTATTGTTAACTGAATCATTGGCAGTGTATGCAAAACGATCTCCATTAGAGTTAAAAGAAATTTGTGAACCATTAAACCATGAATAATGTGCATTGGGTAATGTTTGAGCTGAAGTTGTGACCCCATAAGGAGTGATCAATAGTTTATATATTTTTGATGACGCTTGCTCTACCATTACAACCCACCAGTCACGTCCATTTGCATGTTTTACACAGCCAACACCCCAATTCAAAGTATCTTCCAGAATAATTTCATTTTTATTAGTAACGCCACCTAAGCCATTATCCAATTGAATATCAATAGTTGATTTATACAACTGGAATGCCGGATAACCTGCTCCGTATTGCTCTTGAGAGTGATGAATTAGCATATATTTATTGGTATCTTCAGGGTGAGGTAAAAAAACCGCATTATATGACATTGGTAACCCAAATGGCCATGATGATGCTCCGGGACCAGGATTCAATCCACTTCCATTCATCATGGTATCGTTACTAGCATTGGCGATCCAGATACCATTACTACTCATTAAAAAATTTCCTTGTGCATCACAGATAGTTGCCTCAGTTCCCTTAAAAGACATCTTTCGCATCTCAGGAGCATGAACATAACTTAATGAATCAAATACAATCCTTCCATTAGGAAAACCCGCAAAAGGATTATTACCTGTGAGCCAAACATGGTCATAAAATCCCTGCGCAGTTGCAAGAACCGGAGAAAAAGCCATCAGCAATATAACCACCAGCTTTCTCATTAAGCGATTATTGATTTTACAATGCCCTGTTTTACACCCTGCATCTTTGAACAATTTTTCTTAATCCATAAAGTTAAGACAAATTCCGTAATTCAAATTTAAACTTCATCTTATTTAAAATCCCCCTCAATCACCCCCCTCACTTCCCTCCCAAAATCACCGCTAACTCTTCAAACTGTTGCCAGCTCAGGGCTTCTGCTCTTAAATCGAGATAGGGGACATGGGAGAAATCAGCGGGCAAGAGTGGACGCAAGGCATTGCGCAATGTTTTCCGGCGTTGACTGAAGCCTTGCTTTACGACTCTGGTGAAAAATGCCTGCTCGCATTTTAATTTTGTACGCGTGGTGCGGACCAATCGGATGACAGCCGATTTCACACGGGGCGGAGGTATGAATTGATGTTCATGTACCGTGAAGAGATACTCGATATCAAACCAGGGTTGGAGCAGCACGCTCATGATGCCATAGTCGCGGTTGCCGGGAGGAGAAGCAATGCGTTCGGCCACTTCCTTCTGAAACATGCCTACCACCACCGGGACTTTATCTTTATGATCTAACACACGAAATAAAATTTGTGTAGAAATATTATAAGGGAAATTACCAATCACCACAAAACGATCTTCAAAGAGTTCATTGAGATTCAACTGCAGAAAATCACCTTCCATCAGGCTACCCTTTCAATGCCGGAAAATGTTCGAGGAGGTAAGGAACCGACTCGCGGTCGAGTTCAATGGCGAAGGTTTTGTATTCCTCGTGCTGCAGTAAATATTTCGTCAGCACTCCCATTCCCGGACCGATCTCCAATACCTGATCAATGCCATCGGGTAAAATCAAGGCATCTACAATAGAGCGAGCCACAGCTTCGTCATTCAGAAAATGCTGACCTAAAAACTTCTTTGCACGAACCCCTTGTTGCGGTCTCATCCTACTACTTCCAACAAGGTTCTGAACGCAACGAATTTACCACCATATTTCTTCGCTGTTTCCTGTTGTAAAGCCGGAGCGAATTCATCACGATACTTTTCATAGGTCTCCATGTCCTTGCAGGTATATTGAATGGCATAGGTAAAACCACCGGCCTCTTCTGCCAGCACTCTGCAAATGCGCTGATCCGTAAACATACCGGTTTGCATTACTTCGGGAATATGTACTTCCTTCATCCATTGCAACCACTCCACGGCCACGTCCTCATCAATATTCACCATCACGTTGTAAATAATCATGCTCATAATATTTCTGTAAAACTACTAAAAACAAGAATGTTTAAAGGAAGAGATTCCCGGAAACAAATAGCGCGCATTAATTGTACCTGTTGGTGCGCTTTTAACCCAGGAAATCAGTCATAAACAGGAAGGAAATTATTTTTCATTTTAACGCGGCGGTCGCTGCGATCTCGCGGCGGTCGCGGCGTTAAACATAAAATTGATTCTCCCAAGACAATTTCTTTTAAAAAGATGACTTTGCAAAGGCTTCCGCACGCAGGTAAGGATAAATTTTTACATTAAAACGCGGCGTTCACTGCGATCCCGCGGCGGTCGCTGCGCCTGCCTGCCGAAGCTTCAGCATAGGTAGGTTTAAATATAGAAGTGTTTATTCTAAGACAATAGGTTATAAAGTGAGATTACTTTTTAAAACGCTGTGTTCGCTGCGATCCCGCTGCGTTCGCTGCGTTTAAATATAGAATCGTTACTCCTAGGGCAATTGCTATTAAAGAGATGACTTCGCAAAGGCTTCCGAACACAGATACGGCTTCAAAGAGGGCTGGCGCTTAGAAGGAAGACATGGCAGGTATTTTAGTTGAATGTACCGGACAAGAATGGATGAAGAAAGTGATTTCCGGAAACAAATACCGCGTTCTAAAGTCCCATATCAACTAAAAAATCAGTTGATTTTATCTCCTCTCAGCAAACGGAAACGCTTCCGCGCATCTACCACAAAAAGACTACCCGGATATTTGGTGAGCAGGGATTCGTAAATGGTTTTTGCCTTCTCCTTATCGTTGAGTTGATTTTCATAGAGCAATCCCAATTGATACATCGCATCATCGGCGAGGATATCTTCCGGATATTTTTCAGTGATCTCTGCCAGCAATGCGGCAGCCTCAGTAAATCGTCCCTGAGGTTTTAGGATTTGCGCCTTCTTATACCATACTTCATCACTCAGCATATGTCCCGGAAAAACGGTGAGAATACTATCGAGTGTAATCATCGACAAACTATCCTTATTCTGAAAATCATATAAATCAGCACGGGAATACATCAGCAAGGCTTCCATCGTGGTATCGAGGTTCGTAATATCAGTGATCAGTAGTGAAAGCGATAAGGCATCGTTGCTGATCAACTGACTGGTGGCGGCTTTTAACACGTTGAGTTGATCTTTCGCCCAATCAAATTCACCGAGGTAATACGAGAGACGGGCGTTTCTGAATTTTGCTTCTCTGCCCAGGGCATCATTCTTAAAATCTTTATCTACTTGTCCGTAAAGTAATGCCGCATCCCATACCAAACCATCGAACACATAAATATCGGCGAGCTCCAGTTTACATTCAGCTTTAAATTGCGTTTTCAGATTTGGTAAATCAATCGCTTCCAATAATAACTCAATGGCTTTATCGGTATTATGCAGATAAAAAGCCTGCAGATGTGAAAATCCACGAATGAGCGGAGCGGTAGCCACATTCTTTCCAAGTTCCTGCAAGGCGATGACATAATCACTTTCGAGACGAAGTAAATCAGCGCGCGTATAGGTGCCCGAGCCGGTGATGCGTTCATTGGTCACATTGATCAACTCCATGCGAGCAGTAACATAATTCATATTGGTGCTGCCCTTATCCACCACATACTGAAAACACTTTTCAGCAACGGGAAAATCCAGATTATTCACAGCAGTTCTTCCCAAACTTACGAGACGTTCGCCCTGCTCTCCCAAACGTTTATCGAGGCCTTTCGCCTGAATAAAAGCCGATTCAAAATCTTTCTCCTGCAGGAACAACCATAACAATAACTCACTGTAATTGGTATCCTCCGGACGCTTTTGAATTTTACGCAACAAACTCTGACGCACCAGATCACTGAGATTTCCACTCAGGTCATTTCCTATTTTATTTTGAAGTATCGTTTGAATGTTGGGCAAATAGCCGGGATTAAAATCGATCATCTCAATGTACTCATTCACCATCTCCGGAAACTTTCCCATCTGGGCATACGCCTCGGCCAACTCGAAAGAAAAAGGATAAGCACCCTTCAGCAATTTCCTTCCCTGCAAATAAGTTTCAACGGTATAATCGAGTTGTTGTCTCCTCGTAAATCCATTGCCGAGCAGGTTCACCTGATTGATATCCGGACTGAGATTCTTAATCGCATCCGCATACACTTTCTTCGCTTTCTCCGGTTCCTCCTGCAATTCATAAATTGCACCGAGATCAATTTTCAGAGAGGGATCCTGAGGAATACGTTTCATTTGCTTCTTCACCAGCTTCTCCGCCTTATCATACTCCTTCACTTTAATCAGGCATTGCATATAACCGTTGTATGCCCCAAACGGATCCTGATCATAATATTTTTCAAAGTACACCACCGCCTTCTCAAACTCGCCCGTACTGAAATACTGATTGGCCAGTTCGGCATTCGATTGCCCGGGCTGCGCGGAGATTTCCCCGTTGAAGCCGGCAAGTAGTAAAAAAAGAAGTGTGATGAATATTCTCATTTAATTTTATCAAATCCTGTATACGGAATTAACACGGCAGGGATACGTATTCCGTCTTTCTCCTGATTATTTTCCAGCAGAGCAGCCACGATACGAGGTAACGCCAAAGCAGAGCCGTTTAGTGTATGCGCAAGGACAGGTTTGGCATTTCCCTCGCGATACCGCAATTTCAAACGATTCGCCTGAAACGATTCGAAATTTGATACGGAACTCACCTCGAGCCAGCGCTTCTGAGCACCGCTCCATACTTCCATATCGTAAGTCAGCGCAGAGGCAAAACTCATATCGCCGCCGCAGAGTTTCAATACGCGATAGGGTAGTTCCAGCAATTTCAATAAACCGGTCACATAAGTGCGCATATCATTCAAAATCTCATAACTATGATCCGGATGAGCAATTTGAACAATCTCCACTTTATCAAACTGATGGAGACGATTCAAGCCGCGTACATGCGCACCATAAGAGCCGGCTTCCCGACGAAAACAAGGGGTATAGGCGGTGCACTTGATGGGCAGGTCTTCCGCTTTTACAATGGTATCTCTGAAAATATTGGTCACGGGGACTTCAGCAGTGGGAATCAGGTATAAATTATCAAGTCCTACATGATACATCTGCCCTTCTTTATCAGGAAGTTGTCCGGTACCGAAACCTGAATCCTCATTGATAAGAATCGGTGGTTGCACCTCAGTATACCCTGCACGACCGGCATTATCCAGAAAAAAGTTAATCAATGCCCGTTGCAACTTCGCTCCCATGCCCTTGTAAACCGGAAAACCCGCACCTGCAATTTTATTTCCCAATTCAAAATCGATGATATCATATTTAGTGGCTAACTCCCAGTGAGGCAAGGCTGTGTCGTCGAGCTTTGGCATGAAATGCTCATCGAGTAAAAAAACTTCATTGTCCTCGGCTGTTTTTCCGGCAGGCACCTGTGGTGATGGAAGATTGGGCAACCGGATGAGTATCGCTTTGATCTGCTCTTCCAGTTCGGTTTGTTTCTCCTCCAGACTTTTACAGGTTTCCTTGATCGCTGTACTTCTGTTACGAAGATCCTCTGCTTCTGCCTTTTTCCCGGATTTAAACAGTTCACCGATCTGCTTCGCCAGAGTATTTTGCTCTGCCAGCAGCATTTCCAATTCGGTTTGAATTCTTCGCTTTTCGATATCGAGGGTATAAATTTCCTCAATATCTTGGGTTGCATCCATATTTTTCACTGCCAGACGGGCAATGACATCCTGCTTGTTTTCACGGATATACGCTAACTGAATCATAAACGGGTAATAATGAGCTGCAAAGGTAATCGTTTCAGACGCATTAGCTGACGGGAAAGGGCTATTTTTGCAGCCATGTTGAAAGAAGCTCAGGAAAGCGCGGCATTTTTAAATCCATTCTTCTCCGAAAAACCTACGGTTGGAATTATTCTCGGAACCGGCCTTCACCGGTTGGCGGAGGAGATGCAAATCAGGGAGTCTATTCCCTATGAGCGCATTCCACATTTTCCGGTGAGCACCGTAGAATCCCACAAAGGGCAGTTACTTCTCGGCACGCTGAGCGGGAAAGAAGTCGTGGCGATGCAGGGGAGATTCCATTTTTACGAAGGGTATTCGATGCAGCAATTGAGTTTCCCGGTAAGGGTGATGAAATTGCTGGGGATAAATACCCTACTCGTTTCCAACGCGGCCGGTGCTTTAAATCCTGAGTATAAAAAGGGCGAACTGATGTTGCTGGATGATCATATCAATCTGCAAGGCGACAATCCTCTCATTGGGAAAAACGAAGATTTTTTTGGTCCTCGATTCCCGGATATGAGTGCTCCTTACGATAAGGATTTACAAAACAGGATGTTGGCGGCATCATCCCAACTGGGAATAAAATTACATACCGGTGTGTACGCTGCTGTTCCCGGACCAATGTTGGAAACCCGTGCTGAATACCGTTACCTGCGAAGAATCGGTGCCGACGTGGTGGGTATGAGCACAGTGCCGGAGATCATTTGCGCACGACATATGAATATGCGATGTCTGGCTATTTGAGTGATAACCGACGAATGCGATCCGGATCATTTACAACCGGTAACGCTCGAGGAGATCATTGCTGTTGCCGGCACTGCGGATAAAAAGCTCTCCGAATTATTTAAAGCACTCTTGACCGGATTATGAATTCGTACTGGGAGACTTGTTATCTGATTGTATTCTCGGGCTTACGTACGGGAGTGCATCTTCCACCGCTTTCGGGAGAGGAAGGGAGGGAGAAGATACTTTCCATTATACCATCGTCCTCTATTCAAATTGTAAATGCTCACAACGATGTATCTACTAACGTTGATGCATGGCCGAAAGAAGTGACTCCGCCCGGTGAATGTGAATTTATTGCAAGCGCTTACCGCAGAGGGTTTGAGGATGGTTACCGGAAAGTGGCGGGAATATTTTCCTTCCCTCCGGCGCTGGAGAAAAAACACCTCGAAGAAGCCTTCAAGAGTATTCGTCCGCTGGATTGTTGTGTTGGTGCGGATACGGCAGGCGGCATTTATTTTTTGGGGGCATGAACAGATACGACGAGGGTTTGTTCAGCCAACAACCGTGGGGACAATCCTCACTCAGCAAGTCAATAATCCGCGAAATCGGAAATCAAAAGAAAATAATGTATAAATTACCTGTGCTCGGAAGATAGCCGGATCGGCGAAAAATAGATTTCTTTGCACCAGGAAAACCAGAACTCAATAATGTTAGAACTACTGAAACGATTCGAAGACAAAAAGCCTGAAATTATATTTGAATGGAATGATCCCTTATCGGAAGCGACGGGATGGATTGTCATCAACTCTTTAAGAGGAGGTGCTGCCGGAGGGGGAACAAGGATGCGCAAAGGATTAGACCGCCGCGAAGTAGAGTCATTGGCGAAGACGATGGAAATCAAATTTACGGTAGCCGGTCCTGCCATTGGTGGCGCAAAATCAGGAATCAACTTCGACCCCACCGATCCGCGCAAGCAGGAAGTGTTGGAGAGATGGTTCAAAGCCGTATTGCCGATGTTAAAAAACTGCTATGGTACAGGAGGCGATCTTTTTGTAGATGAAATTCATGAGGTCATTCCGATTACGGCTGCGATGGGATTGTTGCATCCGCAGGAAGGTGTGGTGAGCGGACATTTCAAGAGTGTTGGCAAGGACCGTGAAGAACGCATCACCAAACTTCAAAAGGGTGTTAGCCTGATGGTGGAAGATGCCCGGTATGTTCCGGCCGGTTCCGCATACAGGGTGGCAGATATGATTACGGGGTATGGAGTGGCGCAGTCGGTCATTCATTTTTATAAAATTAAAGGAGAAGAAATAAAAGGAAAAAAGGTCCTTGTGCAGGGATGGGGAAATGTAGGAGCAGCAGCAGGATATTATCTTTCAGAAGCGGGCGCAGTGCTTGTGGGCATCATTGATCGCAGCGGCGGTGTACTTAACGCTGAGGGCTATACGAAAGAGGAAGTCATCCGACTTTTTCATTCGCGGACAAAAGACATGTTCGGTGGCTTTAAGAAAGAAGAAAACATCAACGAACTCTTCTGGCAACAGGAAGCGGATATATTCATTCCGGCAGCAGCGTCGCGGCTCGTGACACTCGATCAATTGACTTCCTTAGCCGACAGAGGGCTGAAGGTGATTGCCTGTGGTGCGAATGTTCCCTTTGCTGATCCTGAAATATTCTTCGGAGCCATTGGCAGGTACGCGGATCATCATATGAGTGTTATTCCTGACTTTATATCTAACTGCGGCATGGCCCGAGTCTTTGCTTACCTCATGAGTAATCCGGAAAAAACAGATGCAGAAGGGATATTTGAAGATGTGGCAGCAACGATACATCGGGCGATGGATGGCATTCATGCGATTAACCCCTCTAAAAAAGACCTTACGGCGAGCGGATATGAAATTGCGTTGAAGCAGTTGCTCTAAATTTTTAAAACATGGAAACACATTGGCTGGATCAGCAGTTTTTTGAGAACCGGGTAGAAGACCTACTATGGTTTGGAGGGATCATCCTCATTGGTATCATCTTCAAACGCTATGTATCGAACCATCTTTCCGGACTCATTTATCAATTCCTGAAGCGCTATGCAGCAGGTGTAGATGTAAAGGAACTGCGCGAATTACTGCGTAAACCTTTTGGTCTTTTCATTATTCTTATCAGTGTTTACATTGCCTGCAAGCAAATACACTGGCCGGAGAGCTGGCATTTGCCCAATGAAGAAAATTTCGGCTTGCGTTTTGTCATCTGGAAAGCCTTTCAGTTTTTCATTATCATTTCTGTGACCTGGATCCTGACCCGACTGATTGACTTCTTCGGCATTGTCCTCCTCCATCGCGCAAAGCAAACCTCCTCTAAATCCGACGATCAACTGGTGCCTTTTATTAAGGAGTCGATTAAAATAATTATCGTCATATTTAGTCTTTTCATTTCATTGGGCATCGTATTTAATGTCAATGTGGCCTCATTGATTGCGGGTTTAGGCATCGGAGGTATTGCGATTGCTTTGGCGGCGAAAGATACACTGGAAAACCTCCTCGGTTCGTTTGCCATTTTCCTCGACAAACCCTTCACCATAGGCGATATAGTAAAAGTGGGTGGTGTTCACGGTAAAGTGGAAAAAATCGGATTCAGAAGTACGCAAATCAGGACCTTTGAACGGACTGTTGTTTCCGTTACCAATAAAAAAATGATTGATGCCGACCTTGAAAACATCAGCATGCGTACCATGATCCGGGCATTGTTTCCATTGACCGTCCGCTATGAAACGCCGGTGGTAAAAATTGAAAGTTTCAAATCCGCTATTTTGAATCTATTGAAAGCGGATCCCGATATCATACAAGACCCCATGCCGGCCATCCGGGTGGATAAAATCACGGACTCCGGAATTGAATTGCAGTTTTTCTTCTTCATCAATACGACGGATGTGGATGTCTTTGCCACAAAACGGGAATCTGTTTTATTTGAAATACTAAGTATTGGACAAAAAATGGACTTGCGGTTTGATACCAAAATTCAGGAGTTCCAGATCAAAACCTGAATTTCCGCCGGACCATGCCAGGAATGAGCCTGAATCAGATGCACTCTGTTAAATGCGAAAGAATGGCTCAGAAATAAAATACTTTATTAACTTTAGACTTTAATATTAAACCGGATTAAACGAACTCTATGAATTATACGTCTGCCGAAGCATTTGCATACGACCTGTTAAAGAAAAATCTTCCTGCTAATCTCTATTATCATAATCTGGCACATACGATAGATGTGACGGAGTCAACTGAAAGATTATGTCGGTTGGAGAAGCTGGATAGCGACAGTACCATTCTTTTAAAAACAGCAGCGGTATTTCATGATACAGGATTTATAGAACAATACGATAAAAACGAACCCATAGGTGCCCGATTAGCCGGTGAACATCTTCCGCAATTCGGTTATACACCTGAACAGATTGCGACGATTCAACAACTGATTTTGAGTACCGCAAGTCCGAGGCAGCCGGATGGTATCATGCAAAAGATTATTTGCGATGCGGATCTGGACTATACTGGCAGAGCTGATTTCTTTACGATCAGTCAATCACTCCGAAGAGAATGGGCAGAGCATGGCAGAAATATTAAACTCACTGAATGGTACGAGCTTGAAAAAGATTTTCTCGAAAATCATTTTTTTTATACAGAGACAGCGTACTCCTTACGCAACAAAGGCAAACTCGAAAATCTGGATGATATCCGGCAACTGCTTAAAGATATTGGTCAGGCTTCCGGTAGCACTGTAGTTCCGGAAAGTGTGTTCCTGAATCTGGCCGACGACAGACTCCATCTTGTTGAATTATTAAACAAGACTTCTTTGTTTAAAACCGGAGATCGTTCCTTATTAGAGCGTATTGCGATGATGGTGGAACGCCTACATCTGAAAGCAGAAGAGCCGCTCTTTAAGAAAGGGGATCCCGGAGACTGCATGTATATTATTGAAAAGGGAAGTTTGAAAGTCCATGATGAAGGAATACAGCTGGCAGAATTGAAAGCAGGCGAATATTTTGGTGAAGCATCGCTGATCGATTCAGCTCCCCGTACGGCCTCTGTATCCGCCAAAACAGATGTCATCATTTTGCGTTTGGGAGAAAAAGATTTCTTCAGCTTATTGGGAAGTCATCCCTATATGAACCGACTGTTGATGAAGGAACTCATTAACCGACTTCGGAATCAGAATGACAATGTGGTGAATGAATTCAGAGGAAGAGAGAAAAAGTTACAGGAACTGGTGGAGTTGCGTACGATGCAGATCATGGAAGAAAAGCGTAATGTTGAAATCAAATCCATGGAACTGGAATTAGCACTCAAAGAACTGCAGGAAGCACAACGACTATTGGTACATCAGGAGAAAATGGCATCGCTCGGTCAACTCACCACAGGTATTGCGCATGAACTATTAAATCCATTAAACTTTGTAAATAACTTCTCTTCCGTTTCTATTGATTTGTTAGAAGAGATGAAAGGATCTATTACGGATGAAGATTCGCTCGAACTCTGTTCAGACCTGCTTGACAATATTAAGCGCATCTCACAGCATGGTCATCGTGCCGGTGAAATCGTACGAAGTATGGCGGAACATTCCTCTGCCTTTGGCAAAGAAAAACAAGAGGTAAATCTGCATGCATTGATTGAAGATGCAGTGGGTGTGAGTACGAAAGTTGTGGAAGGCACCCTAACCGACGAGCAGGTAAAAAGCATATTAAAATTAGAAGCGAGTCATTATAAGACCGAAGCAGTATACAGTGATCTCTTCCGGATTTTCGTCAACCTCCTTCGCAATTCAGTAGCGGCTATCCATGACCGTAAGTCTAAAGGAAATCCGGACGAAGGAGTGATCAGTGTCATTACCCAAAATATTGATGGTGCCATACAAATTGAAGTTATTGATAACGGGATAGGAATTCCGGATGAACATGTCGAGAAAATTTTCCTTCCCTTCTTTACTACTCGTCCGCCGGGCAAAGGTGTAGGCCTTGGACTCAGCATCAGCCATCAGATTATCACCGCTTACGGAGGTCAACTCCTGTATGAAAAAGATAAAGACGGGACGAAGTTCAAAGTCATTTTACCACTCGGGTAAGATAGCTAGTTTTAAGAAAGAAATTTAAGTTTCTGAAGAAGCAATTGCAGGTAGATATTTTCCTACCAACTCCCTCCTGCTCCGCCGCCGCCAAAGCTGCCGCCGCCAAATCCGCCGAAGCCACCTCCGCCACCTCCGAAACTTCCGCCGCCAAATCCGCCACTACCTCTATTAAAATCTCCCCATTTACCGGAATGCTTGTTACTTGCCGCATTCAACAATGCCCAGGCAATCCAAAAAGTAGTATTGTTTAAACGGGAATACCGCATCACACTGCTCACTTTAAAAATCAGCATGAATAGAATGATCAGTATGACTCCTAATACTTTTGGAAATCCATCTGAATTTTTCTTTCTCGCGGTTGATTCTTTATACTCACCCTTTACCGCATCCATCATTTTGGAGCTTCCGGCTAAGAGTCCTTCAAAAAATTTCCCCTCTTTAAAAAGAGGCTTAATGTCATTCTCAATGATCTGCTTGCATCGCGCATCCGGTAAAGCGCCTTCTAAACAATAGCCGGTAGCAATATAAATTTGACGATCATCCTTCACGATCAACAATAGCGCACCATTATTTGTATTCTTCTGGCCAATGCCCCATTTCTCCGCCAACTCAAAAGCATAATCACTCGAAGGATATCCGTCAAGCGTTGAGATCATCACTATCGCAATTTGGACGGAAGTCGTATCGTGAAATAAAAGCAACCTTTGTTCCAGCTCATCCAACTCCTGAGAAGATAAGGTGGATGTAAAATCATTAGCGAGTCTTGGAGGATCAGGTTTTGGAGGGAATTCTACTGCAGCCAACACTTGTCCAATTTCAAGGAAGGAGAACAATAAAATAAGAATTAGATTTTTCATCACTTATCCGGATTTCCGAAAACGATATCATCAGGGAGTTCGTTCACATCCTGCTGCTGTTTAGGGAAAAACACTTTTAATTTATTGCCTGCTTGTATGACTGCATGTTCTATCCCTTCTACTATTCGTCCATGGCGAAAATGCTCCAACATTTCTTCCTTCACATGATTCCAGAAATCATCGCCGACCTTAGCATGAATCCCTGCATCACCGATGATAGCGAACTTATGATCTTTTAAAGCCAGATAGATCAGCACTCCGTTTCGAAGATCTGTTTTATGCATTCCCAATTCTGCGAATACAAACGCTGCATGGTCCATCACATCTTCCTTGCATTCTTCGTCAATAAAAACACGGATCTCTCCGGAAGTAAGCTGTTCCGCAGCACCTACAGCATTGCGAATCGTTTCCTTACCGGCAGATCCGATGATATCAACCGCTTTCATGATCAGAATTTTACTTCAGGAGCTTTAGCAGCACCTTGATCCGCGGCAAAGAAGGCCTTCTCTTTAAATCCAAACATACCGGCCAGCAATACCTGAGGAAATTTGCGGATGTATTGGTTATAGCCTGTCACCGTATCATTGAACTTCTGTCGCTCGACAGTGATCCTGTTCTCTGTTCCTTCCAACTGAGCTTGTAACTCCAAAAAGTTCTGATTGGCTTTCAGCTGAGGATATTGTTCCACTACTACCATCCGTCGTCCAAGCGCGGCGCTCCATTGTCCCTGAGCCTGCTGGACCTTCGCCATTTCTTCCGGATTCAGGTTCTTCGCATCCACCTTTACTTGTGTCGCATTTGCTCTGGCTTCGATAACAGCAGTTAAAGTTGACTTCTCAAATTCGGCAGCACCCTTTACGGTGTTCACGAGATTGGGAATAAGATCCAAACGGCGCTGATACACGTTCTCGACCTGTGACCATGCATTCTGCACTACAACTTCCTTATCCACCATATTATTATAACTACCGGCAAACAAGCGATACAATACAAATACAACAACAAGAATGATCCCTAGGGTAATGAGTGTTTTTCTCATGATTTATTTATTTAGTGGTAAAATTAAAAGGTTAGACGATAGATCGCTTATTAAATTTTAATCTTCTGAAAAGAAATCGGAATACTTTAAGCCCACCTGAATCTCAAATAATTGATTTTCAAACCCTCCTGCAAGAATTTCTTTTCATAAGTGGTTTGAATAGATAAATTAAATCCTTCCGGAGTATTTCCATAGAGATCATTAGTGCAAGCTTCCATGGTGCCCTTCTCGCCCGATAACATCTCTAATGTATACTCAAATAAGCCATAGTTATCCGTTTTCAAATGAAAAACACCATCATCACCGGATAAAAATCTATAAAGTTGCAGGAACTTAGGATTGGTTAATCGACGGTTTTCTCTTGAGAGCTGGGGTTGAGGGTCGGGAAAAGTGACCCAAACTTCCTTTACTTCTCCGGGGGCAAAGAACTCCTTCAGCCATTCCACATGCACTCTCAAAAAAGCACCATTCAGGATGTGTTCTTCATTTATTGTTTTCGCTCCTCTCCAAATCCTGGCTCCTTTGATATCAATTCCTATAAAATTCAGTTCCGGGTAATTCCGGGCTAACTCTACTGTATACTCTCCTCTTCCGCACCCCACTTCGAGAACAATAGGATGTCTATTTTGAAATACCTTTTCCTTCCAATTTCCTCTTAATCCATGATCCGTATGCACCAATGGAAATGGAAACTGAAAGGTGCGTTCAAATCCTTTTAACTCCTCGAATCGCTGTAATTTACGTTTTGTCATAATGGCCGCACAAAATTAAAAAGCAAAGTCAAGATACAAAGGGTTAATTTTGGATCGTGTCAGGAAAGCAACCGCATATTCTATATACTGTCTTGAACTGGGGACTCGGGCATGCAACGCGAAGTATTCCCGTTATAAATGAATTCCTGCGGCAGAACGTTAAAGTGAGTCTGGCGGGAGAAGGTGATTCCATGTTTTTACTTCGTTCCGAATTTCCTACTCTGGACCATTATGAAATCAAAGGGGTGGATGTCCGGTATCCGAGAAACATGCCGCTCGCATTGGCCATGCTGCTGCAATCATTTAAAATTAATAAAGCCATAAATAGTGAACATCAGCAATTCACGGAGTTGGCAAAAAAGATTAAACCCGATGCCATTATCAGCGACAACCGATATGGTGCTTATACGGATGGTATTCCCTCTGTACTCATCTGTCATCAGCTACAATTAAAGGCTCCAACACCATTTCGTTTTATGGAACCTCTCCTTTTTCGCTTCAACCGCATTTTCCTTCGGCCATTCTCTGAAATATGGGTACCTGATATGGAAGGCAGCGAAAATCTTACCGGTGATCTTTCACATTCCTCCACCACACTTCGCACCCTACAACCAGAATTTATTGGTCCATTATCCAGGTTGAAGGATGCAACTATTTCGGATACGCAAAAGCGTTATGACATCTTTGTCACCTTCTCCGGACCGGAACCCCAGCGCAGTATTTTTGAAGAACAACTTTTACTTCAGCTAAAGGATCTGCCCTATTCAGTGTTGATGGTTACCGGTCAACCGCAGAAAAATTCCGGTCGAACAATAGGTAACGTTGATCTGGTACCTCATCTCACACCCGGCGAATTGAAATTCCATTTTATAAATAGCAACTACATTGTATGCAGAGCAGGACATTCTACATTGATGGATCTTTGTGCGTTCAAACGCAGTGCAATGGTTATACCAACACCCGGACAAACAGAACAGGAATACTTGGCTGGGATGCATGCTCAAGCGGGAAATCTGGTAACATTTGCTCAAAACAAAATGGATATCGCTTCCGGAATTAAAAACCTCGATCGTTGCAAGCCTTTAAACCTGCCTGTAAATGAGCTCATTGCACCAAGAATTACCCGATTTCTAAAGTCGCTGAATTCTTAAGTTGTTTTATTTACTTTCGCCCTGTCAATTGGTTTTCCGTTTCGCGACGGAAATGAAAAGGGAATGCCGTGCAATCCGGCAACAGTCCCCGCTGCTGTAAACAGGTTTACATTATTAATGATGTAAACAGAGAGGCAAAGCCACTTTCCGCATTCGTCGGAGGGAAGGCGCCACTGCTACTGTGAGTCAGAAGACCTGCCAAATGACCAACCATGAAGAAACCTTCGGAGGAAAGGCGGCATGAATCAGTTTAGAGCTGATGGGTATAACCTATTGCTCTTTCTTATGCGAATTTTTCTTCATGGCAGATTGTTTTTAAACCTATCATGTTATGAAAAATAAACTATCAACGCTTCTGTTTTGCCTTTCGGCTCTCTCTTTTGCTTCTTGTGAAAAAGAAAAAGACGAAGCATCATCACCTCTCCCCGATAACTTAAACGGAGTATTCGTTATCAACGAAGGCGCCTTCCTCGACGGAAATGCATCGGTATCGTTCTTCTCTTCAGATTCTGCTTACAGCACCTCTGATATCTTTGAAGCTGCCAATGGATTTCCTGTTGGTGATGTTTTACAATCCATGACTATCTTTAATAACCGCGCCTTTCTATGTGTGAATAATTCTCAGAAAGTGGAAGTGGTGTACATGGGAAATTTTAAAAAAACGGGGACTATATTTGGCGCAAACAGTCCTCGATTTTTTTGCGGATGGAATGCGTCCCGGGGATTTATTAGCGACTGGAGTACGAATAAGGTATATCTTATCAATTTGAATTCACTAAGCATCATAGATAGTATCGCTTGTGGACAGGGGCCTGAACAAATGCTCATCGACAACAATAAGCTCTTTATATGCAATAGCGGAGGATTCACTGACGACAGCACGATTACAGTGGTGGATGTAAATACCCTTAACATTATCACTGAAATTCCTTGTGGAGTCAATCCCGCGTCTATATGTAAAGATGCGAACGGGAAGATATGGGTGATGTGCCGCGGAAGTCTTGGCAGTGATTTCACGCCCACACCCGATGATCCGGGTGGCAGATTACTCAAAATAGATCCTTCTTCTCTTAATATCGAACTTGCTATTTCATTTGTTTTTGATCAACATCCCTTAAAGCTAACAATGAATTCCGGCAAAGACACTTTATATTATCTGAAAGGGAGCAGTACTTATACCGGACAGGTTTTTAAAATGGGTATTAATGATATATATGATCCGGTTATACCTTTTATCGAAAGGGAAATGTATGCATTAGGCATTCATCCGGGCGGCACCATTTACACAGGGAAAGCAAGTTTCTCTTCGAACTCTCAAATGTATAGATTCGCCAACGACGGCACCTTGTTAGACTCTGCAGAAGTGGGTATCGGCCCCAACAGCTTTGTCTTTCATTGAAAACTTCCTGAATACTAAAGATCAGGCAAAATGACTTCTACTTATTTATTGATCAAAAGATCGGCAGAATAAATTCGATTGCTTTTATTATTTGCCCGGTCACGGATATAAAAATCAAATCGTCCGGCCTGACTCAATAGAACAAGAGCAGAAGTATAATCCATCCTGTAGGTAACGGTGGCTTCAATGCCTTTGCTGTTACCTGCAGGTTCGATGTACTGCATGCGCTGATTAAAACTCACCTGAACGCTATCAAAATAAAGCAGTGTGTCGCATGTTGGAGTCACTTCTGAAACCTGAATCCATAATTTCTTTGGACGATAAGTGGTGCCGGACTTTTCTTCATAAGCGATATAAAGATTAAAATTATCAGCACCGCAAGTATTGTCAAATTCGTTTTCCCGGAAGCCGATATCGCCATCTCCATCTACAAGACTAAACACAAAATCAACCGTGGTATCCTTACCGGAGGCATCCTGATAGAATAAAAAGCGCTCAAAAGTAATTTCAGGTATCGGGCTAAAATTCTCATCCTTCCCACAGGAGAAGAATAAAGTGCTAATGAGTAAAAGAAAGATGTATTTCAACGGTTTCATACTTACGAAATTACGAAAGAATTAACTGATTTTCCAAATGAATTCTATTTTGGCTGATAGATGAGCTCAGAGCGGTATGAAGGTTCTAATATTTCATTGGCAACTTCCTGTATATCCCGCGGCTGCATATCGCTGAAGCGCTTTTTAATCTCTTCCAGTGTAAACACCTTCCCCAGATTCAATTGACTTTTCGCCAGCGACAGCATTACACTAAGTCGATTTTCCTGAACCAATTCAATTTGACCGATCATTTGTTCCTTATACTGTCGAAACCGCGAAGGTGTTATTTTCTCCTTGCAAATTTTCCTCAGCTCCTTCTCTACCAACTCCCTGGTCTTGTTGAAATGCTTCGAATCCGTTGCAAAGTAAACGTGAAAAATCCCCGAATCGGTATATGTATGATAACCTGATTCTATGGTATACGTAAATCCATACTTTTCTCTGACATTCAGGTTCAGGCGGGAGTTCATGCCCGGTCCGCCGAGTATATTATTAAACAATACCAGACTAAACCTTCTGGGGTCTTTTAATCCAAAAGCAGGACGCCCCATCATATAATGCACCTGATTCACCGCCCGCTCTTGTATAATGGACTCCGGCTTGTACTTTTTAAATGAAATTCGATTCGTCGAACTCTTTTGGCCTTTATATTCTCCAAAGTACTGCTCCGCCAATGCCAGCAATTTTTTCTCCTCTATATTTCCGCTCACCGCAAAAACCATGGAAGAAGGGTTATAATGTGACCGGGTGTAATTCACCAGATCCTTCCGGTTAAAATTTCGCACCGACTCCTCTGTTCCAAGTATGGGATGACCCAAAGGATGACCTTTAAAAAGCTGTCCCTCAAAATCATCAAAAATCTGCTCATAGGGAGTATCCTGATAAGAACGGATTTCATCAATGATGACTTCTTTTTCTTTCTCCACTTCCTTTGGTGGATAAACGGAATGAAATACAATATCGGAAATCAACTCTAATGCCCTTTCAAAATGGCGATTCATCACCGAAGCGTGGACGCAGGTTTCTTCCTTGGTAGTATAGGCATTCAATTCGCCACCCACCACTTCCAGGCGGTTGAGGATATGAAACGACTTCCTTTTTTCAGTTCCTTTGAAAAGGGAGTGCTCGATAAAATGGGCCAAACCTTCTTTCCCGGCAGGCTCATCCCTGGTGCCCGCTTTCAGGAGGATACCACAATGAACGACCTGACTTTCTTTATGAAAAAGGTGCAAAACGCATAATCCGTTTTTCAAATAATAAATACCGGGTTTATCCATTCAGCAAACATAGTGCTTAAGCGGAAATCATAAAATGGTTGTTGATAGAAAAGATTCACTGTAAATGGAGAATAAATCAGCTCGTTAAATTGAAAACTTTGTCTAAATATGCAGGATAATTCAGAACAATTCGCCGTTGAAGTTGTTCTGAAAGATTATGCTAAAGAGATACGTTTACACTTTATTCATCCTTCTACTAATATTCACAGGTCGTTCATACGGACAGGAATCCCTGCTAAAAGGTCGTATTTTAAATGTTATCAATAACGAGCCGGTACCCTTTGCAACCGTTGTTCTTAAAGATGGAAAACAGGCTTTTCCGGTGAATGCCGATTCTGCCGGTTTCTATATGATCAGCGTTCCCCAGCCCGGCCTATTTAATCTGGAAGTGATCATGACCGGATTTAAATCTTATTACCAATTTGAAATTGAACTCACTCCCAAGAGAATCACGGAGATAAACATTCCCCTTGAAGAGGATCAAAAAACGCTTGGTGAAATCACTATTACAGCACAACCCTTCATCCGCAAGGAAGAAAGTCCATTGTCAATGAGAAGCATTGGTGTTGCGGAGATCAAGAGAAATCCTGGTGGTAACCGAGATATTTCGAAAGTACTGCAGTCACTACCCGGCGTGGCTTCTGTCCCCTCCTTTCGCAATGATTTAATAGTAAGAGGAGGCTCTCCCAACGAAAACCGATTCTTCCTGGATGGAATTGAAGTCCCTAACATCAATCATTTCGCCACGCAAGGTGCATCAGGTGGACCGGTAGGCTTACTTAATGTCGATTTTATCAATGAAGTGGATTTTTATTCGGGAGCTTTTCCGGCGAACAGGGGCAATGCGCTCAGCTCGGTCCTTGATCTTAAATTCAAGGATGGCAGAACGGATAAAGCCGGGCTTAACTTCACCTTAGGAGCCACAGATCTGGCAAGTACTTTCGATGGGCCTATCAGTAAGAACTCCACCCTCATTGCTTCCTACCGCCGGGCTTATCTTCAGTTCCTCTTCGCGGCTTTGGAACTGCCCTTCCTTCCTACTTATAATGACTTTCAGTTTAAATATAAAATCAAGCCGGACAACAAACAGGAATTCACCTTCCTGGGCCTGGGGGCTTACGATGTATTTGTACTCAATAAAAAAGCGAATAAAACGGAAGAGCAGCAATACTTACTGGGCAATCTTCCGGAAAACAATCAGTGGACGTATACCATAGGCGGCAGCTACAAGCGATACAGTGAAAACAGTTATATAACGGTAGTGCTTAGCCGCAATCATTTGAATAATCGTGCTCAAAAATATCAGAATAATGACGATGCAGTGAGCAGCAATAAAATCCTGGATTATACATCCGAAGAAATTGAAAATAAATTCCGTTTGGAAAGAACAACGCTAAAAAACGGTTGGAAGACCAATGCAGGTATCAGTGGAGAGCAATCCACCTACACCAATAGCACCTTCAACCGAATTCCGAATGTGGGTACCGTCAACTATGCATCAGAAATTAATTTCATCAAATACGGCGCATTCGGACAAATCAGCAAAACTTTACCGGGTATGGGACTTGTTATCTCTTTGGGCGGCCGACTCGATGCCAATACCTTCGGCGAGAAAATGAAGAATCCTGCAGATCAGTTTTCGCCCCGCCTCTCCCTCTCAAAAACAATTACCGAACGCCTTACTTTCAATGCGAACAGTGGCATCTACTATCAACTGCCGGCCTATACTATTCTAGGCTTCAGAGATAACGACAACATGCTTGTGAATAAAGGGGTGAAGTACATCCGTTCTACACATTTTGTAGCCGGATTTGAATACCAGAACAAGAAGAATTCAAAATATACAATCGAAGGTTTTTATAAGCGCTATGCCAACTATCCCTTTGGACTCAGCGATTCCATCAGTATTGCGAATCAGGGCAGCGACTTTGGCGTAATCGGTGATGAACCGGTAGATTCCAGATCGGAGGGCAGATCCTATGGCGTAGAATTTCTATTCCAGCAAAAACTTTACAAAGGCATTTATGGATTACTCTCCTACACCTTTGTAAACAGTGAATTCACGAACCTCACCAAAGATTTTACTCCATCCAGTTGGGACTACAGGCATATTATTAGCCTGACTGCCGGTAAAACATTTAAGAAAAACTGGGAGGCGGGTATTCGTTTCCGTTATAACAGCGGAAGCCCCTTTACTCCGTTTGACGTTAGCACCTCATCTCTCAGAGAAAATTGGGATATCAGCGGACAGGGTATTAATCCGAGTCGCTATCTGGTGAAGGAACTGGATAATACCAGTGGCAGTATTATACCGAGCATTGGAATTATTGTCTCCTTGTAGTGTTCTATTGCGGTACGATTACAATCGGACCACTGGTGACCACATTGCTTTTGTTCCCTGCCCGGTCTATCACATACAAAGAAAAGGTTGCGGACTCTTGTGACAACGAGGTATCAGTTCTTGCAATGGTGTTCAGTACAACATTTAAATTTCCCTCAATGGCAACAGCTGAACCTGTCGGTGCCAATTGCTGTATTCGATAGCTGTATTCAATACCAATGCGGTTATCTTTTAGAAAAAGGTTCTTCACCGCAGGGTCATTATCGCCCAGGTCACCGTTATTATCTCTATAATAGATGGTGAACACCACTGAGTCGCTGAACTCCACGGCCGTTGTAGGAGTCACCGCCTTCAACTCAATCACCGGATCCGGATTTGCAAAAGGATCATCGTCTTCCTTGCCACAGGCGGCGAACAGTACAACAGTACTCATCCATACAAACAGGCAGCAACCCTTCAAAATTTTTGAATTATTTCTACAGCCTTCCATTCTAAAAATTTTCTTCATTGAATAATAAAGGAATAATACGTTTTAAAATAATCCAGTGAACTGCTCTTCGGAAACTCTGCGGGGCTACTCTGAAAACCATCATTCACATATATTCTGAAATAGACTGTAGTCCCTGCTGTCCAGACTGCGGTGTTCACAGTACATTGCCAAACCGCGAAAGGTATCGGCGAGAACCACGTCGCATTCATAGTCAGGGCAGATGAAAAATCATCCTTATTGGTAGAGAGACGCACCTGACTCAGGGTGAAATTAGCAGGATCGGTTGCGGCAACACCGTCCGCAGTATCCAGGGCGACAATGGGCAAATAAAAAATTGAATTCGCAGGAACTATAAATGAGTTAAATGGAATCCCGCCCACCCGTACCGTATCGATTCTCACAAACTGCTGATCGGTAGCAATGAAACCAACAATATTTGGAGGAAGATTTGGTTTCTGAGGAAGGTTACCATTGATATCGGGACAGCTATCCAATAGCCATTCTCTGATATTATCAATATCGCTATTCGGTAACCTGACACCGTTAGACGGCATATAATCGCTGGTTGATGTCAGCAATCGCTCCATCAGAAATGAATTGTTCACATCACCCGGCAGGACGCGGTAATTGAAAAAGCTAATCGAATCCAATGTGGTTTTATTGACGCCCATAAACACGAGGGTGCTGTACGTACTTTGCACCGTTCTGAAATCGGGTTCAAATGTCCCGTCATGACAACCGGGATTCGCACACTTTGGAAAAAAAATATTTTTATGCAAACCGGTGATGGATGCCGGGTCAGGAACGGTATCATTTTCGTTGCCTGAACTATAATCCACCGCGTCGTAAGGGTTCACCGGCGTCTCCTCTTTTTTACAGGCGCTCATCCACCCCATTAGCAACAAGAGTGAACAGCCGTAAATGAGTTTTCGGTGTAGAATATTACACAAGAAGGATGTCCTATCTGCCATTCGTGTTTTTAATAAAATGCCTGTGCAAGATCGCATTGATTATAGCTTTTCAATCCGGCACTACCGGGAATATTATTATCGAACCCAAGCATATTTGCAATTACGGGAACAATTTCTGTACTTTCTCCTTCCACACTATTGACCACAACACCTTGCTTCACTACAGTAGGAGGACCCACAATCAGGCAAAATATTTCTCTGGCCATCTGATCTCCACTTGTACCATCTGTAGGAGCCGTATGATCTAAAGCCAGTCGACCGTAAGCATCCACTGAAGTATTCGGGCTAAAATTTCTTCCATGTTCAGGAGCTATAACCAGCACGGTATCGTTGGCCATTCCCGGCGTACTTTGAATGATGCTCCAAAGATGTGCTGCGGCCCAATCTGCTTTGCGAAGATTATTTGCATACTGACTGAAATCAAAATGACCGATATCAACATCCTGCATATTTACTACCAGCAACTCCGGCTTAAACTGCTGAATGATTTCTTCTGCAAACATGACATTGTACATATCATTGTTCATCGATGTGCCCACTCCCCAGGGATTGATATATTGTCCGGATTGTGCCTTCCCATAGAGATCACTGATAAATTGCTGCAACTGCTGCGCTTCATTTTCGGTATTCACAATTCCCTGACCGGAATCCGTATAACTTTTATTAAAAACACCATTGGCAAACTTCCGGATATTCCTGATGGCAGCAGCTTCAGCAGTACTAAATGAAGAGGGGTCACCGAGTGTATCGAAACCATCCTGACTGATCAGGAAATTAGGAGATATGAAATTTGCACCATAAGCAGGACCATACCCCGGATCACTGCTATAATTCAATGCAGGATAAGGACCGAGGGTATTCGCTACCCACCAACTGTTCAAGGCAGTTTGTTGCGGACTATTGTGTTTTCTGTAATACTCAAAAACTGTGGGGTTCCGTGGGGCTTCACGTATATTGAGATCAGTACTTACATATTGACCGGTGACCGCGACCGTATGCCCGTTGTAATGACCGGTTGGTCCTTGCTTATAGCGAAACTGACGGAAGAGCGTCCCATAATTTTGCAAGGGTTGAGAGAGCGGTCCGGGAGGCAGGAAATCAATTGCCGGTAAAATATCAGGTGAGATGGTTCCACCGCCGCTGAGCATATTCGGCATGAGGTTTCCATCATTGAACTGAACGGATTCCAGATTCCTTACTCCTCCGGCGAACAATAAAAACACCACATGGTTCACTTTACGTAACCCACTGGAGGCAAACAATCGTCCACCGGGCAGGAGATACGGCGCTGCGAAAGCCCCTGCTGCTGCCAAACCGGCCTTACGTATGAAATGTCTTCTATTCATCTTTTCTGCTCTGGTTGCTAATAATAACGATACTCATCTGCACTCATCAACGCATACCAGATCACCGTTGCGGATATCGCAGTGTTCAATCTGATTTGCTCCTTCATATAATATTGCTCAAAAGCATCCGGACTCCGGTTATACAATTTCTTATACGTATTCTGAATAAATTTTAACGTATCTCCATTCACGTTAGTAGCGGACGGCACCTGAATTCCGGGCTTATTCAGAAGATTCAGCAGAATACGGTCTTCGATAAGCTTCTTATCTCCAAAGGAACTGTAAACAGTATTTAGCTTTACAAGTTCCTGCTGAGGAATTTGCGTGCCGAATAAATCAGCCCAGGCTATCGTCACGAACTCCACTGTACTTTTTGCATTATTCTTTGTACTTCCACCCTGTTGAACGTTCACCGGATTTACCTCATATATATAATCCTTCTCCTTTTCGCAGGAGGTCAACAAGAGCACCAGCAACAGCGGTGTAAAGAGATTTGTGATTTGGAATGCTTTCATCATTAACATCAATTAATCAACACCGGCAAACTCATCCGTTGCCAGAATATCTTTTTGAACGGATTCAAAATCGAGGGTATTTCTGTATTTAAGCGCGGCCACACTCATCTCTATGGACGAAGGCGACCGAAGCAGATAATCTTTATAGATTCTGATCACCGCACCTTCAAAATAATCATCTGAATCAAACAAAATCGAAAGATAGTCATTCCGGGAAGCACCCGCCTGTAAGAAGAGAATTGCATTATTTCCATTAACCATACTGACTCCATTTGACTGTTCATCCAGCGTGGGATTTCTATCCAGAAAATGCTGAAACGAAGAAATAACGAAATTATCGGAACCCATATTTATCTGATCATAAAAATAATTGTTGATCATCTTTGACTGCAGTTGACGTATGTTGATTACACCATTTGCATATTCATGAGCAGCGGATTGTATTTCTTCTAACCGGTCTACTTCGATTTGCAAACCCGGCCACAATGCCTGATAGGTGGAATCCGCCAGGAAAAAATTGAAGATAAATATCTGAATCGTGATATCCGCCGTATCAATATTATTCAACAATTCAATTCTATTCTTGTTGAACTGCCGCCAGGGGTAATCGGGAGATGAAAACACCTCATCTAAAAAAGCATACCTGCTTGGGCTATCCAACAATCCGGCTGTCAACAGCGTAACAGCATCATTAAATTCCGATGAATCCGGTTCTCGCCCTAAAACGAGAATATAGGTGCGATTGACATAGTCCTCATAGACATCTATTTCAATACTTGTGTCCGGAGGTGCAGTATTTCCTCTGATGGTTTCCAACTCTGATTTCTTGCAGGAAAACTGAGTCAGAACCATAAGAATAATCACCACTACTATAAGAATTCTATTCATCTTCACTCAAATATATTCAGATCAATTCAAATAAACGCAATAATTCCGGAATATTTTACACATGAAAAGTTTGATTTCATTTCTTCATCTTCACTTTCATTCCCCATCGCCCCGGGCTCGCCACTACTCCTCTTACCCATGACAAGCTAAAGCATATGAAACATACATGCCGGCGAGGATATCCCGCAACTATGCACCCATAGATCCAGCTATCAATTTACATTCTATGACCTGTCGTTGATTGAATTCAAGTGCCAATTTCTTATAGTTCATAAGGTCTATGATAGTTCCTACAAAGCAAACACCGGCAGTAAAGAAAAACAAAACGCCCATGCCTATCTGACCTACTAAAAACCGATGTACGCCCGCGACACCAACAAATCCCAACAAAGCGCATATCAAAATGGTCTGAGGATCCTTCCTCCTGCCTGAATACAAAAGGAAAAAATTCTTTTGTTGTTCTTCAGAAAGATCTTTAATAGCCTCCTGAGTAAAGAACAGTTCTTCAGATTCAATTCCCGGCAATGTCATTAAAAGATTGTTGTTCATTTTATAGTGATTAAGATTTGTGAGCGGAAGGAAGAAGACTGCTAATCGCTGCTGAGTATTTGCCATACTCCATTGTGATCAACTTTATTATTCGTGAAACCAATACGATTAATGCGAATAGTCCCAAAGGATGCGAACGAAAGGAACTCATCATTTCCCCATGCAACAGGAACGAAATAGCATGACCAATGCCACACCCCGGACACCAGGGCAAGCCTATGATTTTAAAAAAACAAAGACTAACATGCTGATCTTCGGGATTGATAAAAGCCAAATAGCAGATAGAAGATATCCATGCGATTAACTCAAAGGGCGCTTTGCTGATTCTCATTACAGGATAAAAGTAATCCAAGAAAATGAAATCACAAAAAAAATGGCATCCTCTCGAAGAAAATGCCATATGAATTGACTTAAATATAACTATCTGTTCATCTCAGCATAATACCTGAAGAAGAGTGGTATGGTCTCGATACCCTTTAAAAAATTAAAAACACCATAATGTTCATTTGGACTATGGATAAGGTCACTATCGAGTCCGAAACCCATCAGCACACTTTTTAATCCCAATTCCTTTTCAAAAAGAGCAACGATAGGAATACTTCCACCACCGCGGGTCGGAATTGGTTTTTTACCAAACGTTTGCTCCATAGCTTTGCTGGCAGCTTTATAGGCAATTGAATCAGTTGGTGTCACTACAGGCTCTCCGCCATGATGCGGCTTCACCTCTACTTTTACGCCTGCCGGAGCAATGCTTTTGAAATAATCAGAGAACAATTGCGTAATTTTTTCAGAAGTCTGGTTAGGCACCAAACGCATAGAACACTTGGCAAAAGCTTTTGAAGGAAGAACTGTCTTCGCGCCTTCACCCGTATAACCTCCCCAAATACCATTCAGTTCAAAAGTAGGACGAACACCGGTTCTCTCCAATGTTGTAAATCCTTTTTCACCAAGAACATCATTTATTCCAAGGTCGCTTTTATATTCATCGAGACTGAAAGGCGCTTTGTTTAACTCTTCTCTTTCTGCAGCAGACAGCTCGATCACATCATCATAAAAACCCGGAATGGTGATATGATTATTTTCATCCTTCATCTTTGCAATCATCTCACAAAGAATGGAAATGGGATTCGCTACTGCACCGCCGTAAACGCCCGAGTGCAAATCCCTGTTCGGACCGGTAACTTCCACTTCCACATAACTCAATCCGCGCAAACCAACATCGATACTCGGAATATCATTAGCGATGATGGATGTATCCGAAATCAGAATCACATCTCCCGTAAGTCTGCTTTTATTCTCCCGAATCCAGAGACCAAAATGCGCAGATCCTACCTCTTCTTCTCCTTCTATCATAAACTTCACATTGCAGGCTAAAGTATTTGTCTTCATCATGAGCTCGAAAGCCTTGATATGCATAAAAACCTGCCCTTTATCATCACAGGCACCCCGGGCATAAATCTTCTCCTCCTTCAGGACCGGTTCAAAAGGTGGCGAATCCCATAAATCCAGCGGATCCGGTGGCTGCACATCGTAATGACCGTAAACGAGCACGGTAGGCAACTTGCTGTCAATGATTTTCTCGCCGTAAACAATCGGGTGACCCGGCGTGGGACAAATCTCCACCTTGTCAGCACCTGCTGCTTCCAGGGCTTTTTTTAACATACTCGGCTGTTCTGACGACGTCTGCTTTGTATTTAGAGTCAGCACTAACTGATGGGATGCGCAATAACTCTATTAATTCAGAGATAAATCGCTCTTTATTTTGATCAATATAAGGTTGAATAATGTCCATAAAATGGGTAGTTTTGTTCTCGCAAAAGTAATGCATCCGGATTAGTCTGTTAAAGGTTTATTTCAATTCTACAAAAGAATATTTCCTGTGGCAAACTAATCCTGAATAAAGAATTCCAAATCAATTATTTCTAGTTTGAGATGAACATCCGCCTTCTGTGTTTAATGACTGTGCTGTTGCTGTCGTGCGAATATCTTTTCGCTCAGGCACCTCCTAATGATAATTGCGGCAACGCCAGTTTTGTTTATCTTGATCCTACCGGAAACACCTGTTTCAGTGACAATAACACAACAGGTACGGGAGATGGGATTTCAAATACCTGCGATGCGGCAGCCATCCCTCCTCTTCCTGCAGGTGGTCATGAAATTTGGTATTCTTATGTGGCCAGTGGAACGGTGAATACGATTTCAGTTTCTCCCTCCGGAGCAACTCCTGCAGAAAAATTATCTATAACGGTACTGACAGGCAATTGCTCAAGTCCGGGAGTGGTGAATGTTTGCAATACCGCAGCCACTACCTTCGATCCGGCATCTGTTGCCTTTACCGCTGCTGCAGGAACTCAAATTTGGTTTTATGTAACAGCTCTTGAAGATGATGGCGAATTTTTAGTGTGCATCAGCAGTACAAACGGGTTTATCAATCCGGCATTAACGTGTACCAATGCCTCTCCGATATGCAATACTTATGATTTTACCAGCCCGGGATCGGGTCAGCCCGGCACATCGCCGGTACCTTCCTGTTTTAATTCACCACCGGTCAGACCTTTTTGGTATAAATTCACTGTGGGCTATAACGGACCATTGGAATTTACAGGGTTTCCAACAAACATTGGCGGATTCAGATGGGCATTGTACGATATTACGCTGGGATGTCCGGGAACAGAGGTGGCTTGCAACTCTTTCTACGATCCATTTCTTCCTTTTGGGATGTCTTCTTTCGCGGTGAATTGCACGTCCAGCCCCGCCTGCCCTCCTATTAATGTCACTTCCGGAAATACATATGCCTTGATGCTGGATGATACGTCACAAAGTAATTCCGGATTTGATTTCAACTGGGGTACGGGTGTACTCTTGCTTCCAACAGCTAATTTTTCTGTAGATAGTTTGATAGCCTGCGGATCACTCACTGCAGATTTCACAGTAAGTGGCGCCTACAATGCCAGTACGAATTGGTCCTTCAATTTTGGAGATGGCTCCCCGGTGGCTACAGGTAACGGCACAAATCTGGTGATCCCATCTCATACTTATGGGCCGGGTACTTATCTTACAAGATTAACTTTAACTCAACCTACGGGATGTTCACATACCTTTAGCCGACAAATAGTAGTAAAACCTAAACCGATCGCCTCCTTTACTATTTCCGACGATAGTTTATGTTTTGACGGTACCAATCCGGTTTCAGCGGATTTCACAGCTAACAGTACCAGTTCGTTGCTCTTTTACGATTGGATATTCCCCAACAACAGTGGCGTTTTAATCAATGGATTCGGATTAGCGAATGCTACCTGGAATGTTTCGGGTAATATTCCTGTTGGTTTACAAATCACTGAAAACGGATGTGCTTCTGATACCATCACCGACACTTTACATATTATCGCTATTCCAACGGCTAATTTTTCATTGCCTGATACTGGATGTACCGGAGTGGATGTTAATGTGGTCTATTCGGGGAGTGCAGCGGCTACGGCTACATACGCCTGGACTTATGGTGGCGGAACGGTGACGACGCCGTCGAATACGCAATTTGACATCAGCTGGAATACTCCGGGCACCTATACTTTAAGTCTGGCAATAGAGGAGAACGGATGTCTCGGATTTTCTTATACAGATTCTATCCGCATCTTCAATACACCGATTGTCAACTTCAACGCACCGGTAAAGATCTGCCAGGGAGAAACGATCACTTTAACTCCGTTAGCCACGGGTGCGCCCATTGGATCTATCTATACATGGGATTTCGGTAATGCGACACTGTTGGGTGGAAATCCGGGTGATGGAAGCAGCGGCACTCTCCAATGGTCTGTTGCGGGAGCCACCTATGTCAGTGTGGCAGTACTGAGTCCGGAAGGATGCCTCTCGGCTGTAGATTCCACGCCACTCCTGGTAAACGCCTTGCCGGATGCCAACTTCACCATCAGTGACCATCAGCTTTGTGGTGATGATTCTACTGTTTTTACTTACACCGGTTTATCACCCGCCGCCACAACAAATTTCACTTTCGAATTCGGAGGCGCCAATATTCTGAACGCCTCTTCCACTCTACCGTGGGGGCCATTCCATCTGAATTACAATAGCGCAGGAACTTATCCCATTTATATCGTGGCAAACGACAATGTTTGCAATTCAGATACCATTCGGGATACGATCTTCGTGACGGATTACCCGATTTCGAATGCAGGTGCCAATCAACAGATTTGTGCCGGGCAAGGAATCGGAATCGGGACAACACCTACGGCAGGATACACGTATAGCTGGACACCGGCTCAATACCTCAGCGCCCCATTAGCATCCAACCCTATTGCTACCGTTCCCATTTTCGGTACTACAGATACGTTAGTTAAATTTATTGTCACCACTTCACAAGGATTCTGTTCTCTAAACGATACGATGGAACTCAGTGTAACCGCTGTCCAGCAGGCGTTCTTTCTACCTCCCGATCCACAGTGTTTTGAAGGCAACAGTTTTGATTTCGCTCCTTATTTTGGTGTTGTACCGGGGACTTCGCAGACATGGATCATTGCAGGTGATACCATTTCTTCTGCACAAGTTCAAAATTACTCCTTCCCTACAAGCGGACTTCAAACCATTTCATTGCAAACTCAAACCCCGGGCTGTCCCGATGATTTCTATTCCGCGTTTGTCATCATTAAGCCGAATCCGGTGGTAGCCATCGATGCAAATATTATCAGTGGTTGCGCCCCTCTGGATGTTACTTTCCAGGATCTTAGCCCGACAATTCCCGGCGCAACTCATCTCTGGACCTTTGGAGATGGAATTGTTTCCTTCCTGAACAACCCGGTGCATACCTATAGTAATCCCGGCACTTACCTTCCTACATTAACCTTGACGAGTGCCGACACTTGTTCTACAACTGACACTTTAAACACTCCTATTACTGTTTATCCCGCTTCCGATGCGACATTCCTGGCTCAGCCACTTATAGCAAGTAACCTGAACCCTGATTTTAATTTCGCTGCTGTTGTTGGAAGCACGGACTGTTATTTTGATTTTGGAGATGGAACAGGCGACAGCAGTTGTGTTGCCTCGCATTCTTACAACGATGTAGGCACTTATACCGTCACACTTTATACGACTAACGCGGGAGGTTGTAAAGATACTTTTAGTCTGACTGTAGAAGTAAGACCCAATTTCTCCCTATACATTCCCAACGCCTTCACACCAAATAACGACCAGAAAAACGATTTGTTCCAGGTTGTGGCAGAAGGGGTGCAGAATTTTGAAATACAGGTGTACAACCGTCGGGGACAAGTGGTATGGGAAAGCGACAATCTCATCGAATCCTGGAATGGCGAATACTTTAACGATGGAACAGAATGTCCTTCCGGCATCTATGTTTATGAAGCGAGCGCCCGTGATTTCAACAGAAAGAAATATAAATTCAGAGGTAGAATTACAATAATCCGATAACAAAAAAGGAGGATTCTGAAAAATTTGCATTTTTTTGAAAGTAATTGTTGGCAAAAAATTCATATCCTCTTTTTAAGAAGCGTTAAGATGATTCGCTCTACCACACACCGGAATTGGTAATCGTGTAAAAAAAAAACGCCGGTCCCTACAACCGACGTTCAAATCAACCTAATCAAATTTTTATTTTAACTGTATCGTAAAGGTATACCCGTTGATGGTTACCTGAGCCAATGCGTCGCGCTGACCATTTACATAACCATAATCAATGACACGGGTGTATTTACCTGATGGTGTAAATTCAAGCACTCCATCTGTAAAATGTTTGAATCCGATCTCTTTCTTCAAGGCTTCTGTGGTCACCATGGTATAGGTAGATCCGGCGCGGGTAGTTCCATTGGTAGAACCACTGATCAGATATACATCATCCAGCCAACCTAAAGTTCCTTCTCCCGCTATCCAAACACGTGTCCGTGTAGAGGTGAATGTACTGGTTCCACCACCGCCAAAATATTGCGGATCCCAAACAACTGAACCGTTAACGGTGACGGTATAACTTAGATTTCCGCTTGTATTACGACCGTTATTGGTCACAGTTTTAGTGCCCAGGATCTGATTGTAGTTGACAAAATAGTTATTGAATGTAATGGTTCTGACCGAGCCTGAATCTTTATAAGGTCCTGTCCAGCTCACGATAATTGCTCCACGTCGGTAGTTTCCATCTCCGCATAAACAATCACTCGGACCGAAATCTATTGTCAGAGTTTTCGGTGTCACAGTAGTATCAAATGTTATTGTAGCACAAGTTGTCATTACCTTCTCTGAAGAACCTCCATTTTGTATACGATAGGAGTCCAATGATCCATCATACGCTTCATCGGAAATACTCGCCACATCATTAAATGCTGCATCCGACATCGCATATTCTGCAACTGAAGCTGTATCGCTGTCAATAGATTCCTTCTCTTTCTTACAAGCACTCAAACTCAACGCGACGACACCCATCAATGCAAAGCCTGTTTTAATGTTTCTGTTCATGGAATATAATTTTTTAGTTTAACGATTAATATAAACCGGAGTTCCGGAATTGGTCTCTATGACATGCAAAAATCGGTAAGGTTTAATATTAATTCAGTTTAATTTTAAATAAATCTTTCAACGACATTAATAACATGAGGCAGAAAGTCCGCTTAAGAAATCCTCGAACGGAATTCAACTTTATAAATTGTGCCGGACGGAATTTTAATTTTTGTCTTCTTCTTTAATTCATAATGCCCTGTTAATAATTTAAATAAGTAGCATACGATTCATAAAAGATAAGGCGTTCCTTAGGTGTACTTTTGAAAGAATAGTATTCCCCGAACGCATGAAGAAGATATTTCATAAATTACTGATTGTTAGCTGCTTGCTGGTGTCAACCGGCTCATTCGCACAACTCACCGAAAATTTTACCGAAAAAGACAGGGACTATAAGATCGCCTGGGAATTATATGTGAAAGAAAAGTACAGTGCTGCGAAGAAAGTTTTTGAATCCTATCTGGCAGAGAATAAAGGCAGCGAGCACAATAAAATCAATGCTGAATTCTACGCTGCTGTGTGTTCGTATGAATTATTTAATCCGGATGCAGAGCAAAAATTGTTAATTTTTACAGAGAAACATTCTGAAAGCACGAAAGCTCCTCTCGCCTGGTTTTATCTGGGACGACAGTATTACAGAATCAAAAAATACACGAAAGCCCTCCCTGCTTTTGAAAAGGCGGATGTCTATTATTTATCGGGAGATGAAGTTCCGGAGTATTATTTTAAGACCGGCTATTGCTATTTCAACAAGGGAGAACTCGATAAGGCGGCGAAGAAGTTTCACGAGATTCTGAATGTGAAATCCAAATATCAGACCGCAGCACAGTACTATTATGGTCATATTGCTTATTCCAACAACAATTATAAAACAGCACTGGAGTATTTTGGGAAATTAGACTCTTCGGCCACTTTTGGTCCATTGGTACCGTACTATATTACACAGATGTATTTTGAGACGGGCAAGTACGATGACGTTATCAGCTATGCCGTTCCAGTCCTGCAGAACAAGAGTCCGCAAAACAATGCGGAGATCATGCGTATTGTAGCGGAATCTTATTACAGAAAAGGAGACTATAAAAACGCATTGGTCTATTTTGATGGTTACTCACAAGCTACGCCTACGCTTAGCCGCGATGACAGATACACCATTGCCTTTTGCGAATATAAAAACGCCGACTACAACAATGCCATTCAAAATTTTGAGAAAGTTACAGGGAAGCAGGACTCTCTCGATCAGAATGCATGGTATCACTTGGGTGATTGTTATTTAAAAACCGCCAACAAAACAGCAGCACGGAACGCCTTCCAGTTTGCATCAAAGCTGAATCACAATACTTCCATTCAGGAAAACGCCCTCTTCAACTACGCCAAGCTTTCGTATGAATTGAATCTTCCCGGTGGCTTAACGGCATTCAGCGACTTCCTCAAGAACTACCCCGATTCAAAAAATGCTGATGAGGCCAATGAGTTACTCGCTGAACTTTATCTCGGCACACGTAACTACAAAGATGCGCTCATCGCTCTTGACAATGTTAAAAACAAAACGACAAAGACGAAAGGAGCCTACCAGAAAGTAGCCTTCTTCAGAGGAATAGAGATGATGAATGATGGTGAGAACGATAAAGCCATCGGCATGTTTGAAAAAGCAATCATCAACGATATAGATCCGGACATCAGAGCAAAAGCCATTTATTGGAAAGCAGAAGTCTTATTTAAACAGGAAAAATTAGATCTGGCCATCAAGCAGTACCGGACCTTTATCTTCAATCCCGGCTCTGTCAATACGTCGATGTATAACCTGGGCAACTACAATTTAGGATACTGCTATTTTAAACTGAACAATTATCAGGAATCACAATCCTGGTTCAGAAAGTACATGGCCAAAAGAAATTCCGATGAAATCGCCATTTACCATGATGCCCTTCTTCGAACTGCCGATTGCCACTATGCGATGCGGGAATATGAATCTGCGCTGCGCTACTACAACGACGCGGTCACTGAAAAGGCAGCATCTTCCGATTATGCCCTCTTCCAGCGTGGTGTCATTCAGGGATTACAGGGAGATGCAGAGGAAAATCAAGGACGCTCACCAGTCTGTTGGGCAGCTATCCGAAATCACGATACCGTGCCGATGCCTTGTTTGAGCGGGGACGTGCTTATATGGCCAATGGCGACAGTGAAAAAGCAAAGGAGAACTTCAATCTCTTATTGAAAGAATTTCCGGGAAGCCAATATGCAAAACGGTCGCAGTTGAATATTGCTTTGGTATATTACAACAATAAACAGGATGAGCTGGCCCTGGCTCAGTTCAAGAAAGTCATTGGCACTTATCCCGGAACTCCGGAAGCTGCAGAGGCTTTGAATAGTGTGAAGAACATCTACATCTCCAATGGCAAGCCCGACGATTACTTTGCTTATGTCAAAAACATTCCCAATGCCAGCGTCAGTACCGGAGCACAGGATTCTATCACCTATGAAGCGGCTGAACAACGTTACCTCAAAGGGAATTTCGATGATGCGGCGCGCGACTTCGATAAATACCTGACTCAATTCCCCAACGGTGCCTATAAACTGAATGCCACTTTCTACAAGGCGGAATGTGATTTCAGAAATAAAAACTATTCCCAATCCCTAATAGGTTACGAAAATATCATTTCCGAACCTGCCAATATTTATACGGAGAAATCCCTCGCCAAAGCTGCTGCATTGCATTATAACGGCAAAGAATATACGAAAGCCATTACCTATTTCCTTCGTCTGGAAGCAACGGCTGAGTTAAGAGAAAACGTATTGGCTGCACAAACCGGATTGATGCGATCCTATTATTCTCAACCCAATTACAACGAAGCCATCGCTTACGCCAAAAAGCTCATCAACGGTGAAAAAGTTTCTAACGATATCGTCTCTGAAGCGCATCTCACCTATGGAAGGTCCGCGCTGCAACTCAACGATTTTGTTGGGGCTAAAAATGAATACACAGCACTTTCAAAACAATCGAGTCTGGCCGGAGCAGAAGCCAAATACCAACTCGCTTTTATCGATTATAAAATGGGCAACTTCAAAGCTTCGCAGAAGAAATGTTACGATGTCGCCAATCAGGTACCTTCTTATGATTTCTGGATAGGGAAAAGTTTCATATTGCTTGCAGACAATTACATCGCATTGGTGGACACCTTCCAGGCCAAAGCTACCCTACAGAGTATTCTCGAGAATTACGAAAAAGACCCTGCTGATCCCGAAGACATCAAGGCCATGGCGCAAGAAAAACTCGATGACCTGCTGCTCATAGAAATGAATCAAATGAAGAAGCCGGAAGAACAACCTGAACCCGAGACCGATTTAAACAAAGAAGAAAAATAGTACACTAAGCAACTGCATCTCACCCAATGAAAAATAACATCCCCTTCTATTTTCTTCTGCTCCTGCCCTCTATCGCTGCTTCACAAGGCGGCGGAACGAAGACGAACAATCTCGGCAATGAAGACATCAATGTAGTAAAGGAATATCAACCCGTGCTGAACGACGCTTTTAAAATCAATATCTATCCCGAAAGCGATACCAGCACCTTTCGTGATAAGCAATCGCTGAATTATTCACTGGAAGCACGTCCGATGAATTCGAATTACAATACTTCACCCATCAAGCCGGTGCGAATCAAAGACGATGCGATAAAAAAATTATATCATGGTTTTGTGAAAGCAGGCTATGGTCTGGAGAATATGCCCTTGCTGGATGTTTCCTTTAACAGCATCCGATCAAAAAACTTTGATGCGGGTGTTCGCTACAAACATCTTTCCACTTCCGGAAAAATCAAGGACTATGGCTTCCCCGGCAACAGCAATAACCACATCGACCTCTTCGGAACAAGATACTTCGAGAAATTCAAGTTAGGCGCGGACCTCATTTACAATCGTAACGTGGTTCATTTTTACGGATTCAAAACCCCACCTGAGCTCTTCTCCAAATCGGAAACGAAACATAGCATGAGTGATGTGGAAGGAAGTGTAAAACTGCAATCACTCGATGTGGATAAAGATAAATGGAGGTATCAGTCCGCATTATCGTTTTACAACTTCAGTGATAACCGCAAGGCTTCTGAGAACAACGCGGTATTTTCCATCGGCGGCAGTAAGCTGATGAACAATGCCACCTTCATCCTGAATGCTTCCGGTGAATTCGGAAAAATTGAACAGGAGAGTTTCAGTTTCAACAGAAGCATCATTCGCTTTCGTCCGCGGTTTAACATCACCCAGGATTTATTCAGCATCGATATCGGTGCCAACCTGGCATTAGAATCCAATAACAATAATAGCGACTACCGTTTATATCCCTATGTCAAAGCAGAATACCAGGTCATTAATGATGCGGTGAAAATATTCGCTGAACTCAGCGGCGACCTTATCCGTAACGACTTACGCAGCTTCAGCCGACAAAATCCCTTCTTCGGATCATCGGTTCCACTTGCAAACACCAATCAGCGGCTAGGCCTCAGCGGTGGTGCTTCAATAAAACTCGAACATGATTTAATGTTTACGGGAATTGTCAACTGGGCGAGACTTAAAAATCAACCTTTCTTCATCAATAATTTCGAGATCCCCACTACCTTCTCCGTGTATTATGATAAAGCCACCTTACTGCAACTCAAAGGATCTTTGGAATACAAGCAATCTGAAAAAATCGCGGCAGGCATCTCTGTCGAATACAACAATTACAATACCGATAAATTAAAAGAGCAACTCTATATTCCCTCTTTCCGCCTAGGCTTCAACAGCCACTATGCCATCGCTGAGAAAATTTTCATCAAAGCGGATCTCTTCTACAACAGCAACATTACCGGAATTGAATACACGTCTGTCAACTCCGTAGTCACCTCCGACTATAAAAACCTGAAAGGATGGATGGACGCCAACATCGGCATCGATTACCGCTACAGCAAAGTACTCTCCGCTTTTGTATCCTTAAATAATATCGGTTTCGCGCAATATTTCAGGTGGTATCAGTATCCGAGTTATCGCCTCCTTGGGCTAGCTGGAATCACTTACTCGTTCTGAAAATAACCCCATGGGGGTTACGAAATACGAATATTCCCTGAAGCGTGACAGGAAAGATGAGCGTACTCATCTTTCCTGTCTCTGCTTCAGGGATACGAATATACGAAATACGAATAGACGAAATCGCGAATAGACGAATGTACAAATTCGCGAATGAATCAGTGTACATCATAAAAAATCCGCGTATCCCGCTTTGCGGGATCAGTGTTCCTTAAAAGGTATTGATGCAAGAAAATTTTTAAGCTTTGAGAATGTCTCTTGCGATGACGAGTTTTTGGATTTCGCTGGTGCCTTCGCCGATGGTGCAGAGTTTAGAATCGCGATAGAATTTTTCGACCGGGAAATCTTTCGTATATCCGTAACCTCCGAAAATTTGTACGGCTTCTGTAGAGCAACGTACTGCTACTTCTGAAGCATAGTATTTGGCGAAAGCACTTTGTTTGGTCATCTTCTCGCCACGGATTTTAAGATCCGCTGCCTGCATCGTTAACAACTCCGCTGCTTCAATTTGTGTTGCCATATCGGCAAGCTTGAAGGAGATCGCCTGAAAATTAGAAATCGGTTGTCCGAACTGTTCGCGCTCTTGTGAATACTTTACTGATGCATCGAATGCTCCCTTGGCGATTCCCAATGATAATGCAGCAATCGAAATTCTTCCTCCATCCAACACTTTCATCGCCTGAATAAATCCATCTCCTACATTACCGAGCAACTGACTCTTATGAATACGGCAATCTTCGAAAATCATCTCCGCTGTTTCAGAGGCACGCATGCCCAATTTATTTTCCTTCTTCCCTGCTTTGAATCCGGGAGTACCGCGATCCACAACGAACGCCGTGATACCACGCGAATCGAGCAACTCGCCTGTCCTCGCTAAAACCACTGCAACATCACCGCTGATGCCATGCGTAATCCAGTTCTTGGCACCATTCAATATCCAGTGATCACCATCCTGCTTCGCCACCACCCGCATGCGCAATGCATCTGATCCGGTATTGGCTTCCGTTAATCCCCAGGCGCCGATCCATTCTGCCGTGGCCAGCTTCGGAAGATATTTTTCCTTCTGCTCCTCATTTCCGAAAGTCATGATATGTCCGGTGCACAGCGAATTATGCGCAGCCATCGACAAACCCACTGAACCACACACTCTGGCCAACTCCTGAATCGCGGTAACGTACTCAAAATAACTCAAGCCCGCCCCATGATATTTTTCCGGAACCAAAACACCCATCAGACCCAGTTCACCGAGTTTCTTAAAAATCTCAATGGGAAAACGCTGACTCTCATCCCAGTCCATGAGATTAGGGCGAATATGCTTCTCTGCAAAATCACGAACAGTTTGAGCGATAAGTTCCTGGCTTTCGGTGGGCCTGAAGTCCATACGTACTAAGGGTTAAAGGTTAAATAGGGTGCAAGTTTACTGAGGATTTCGGCATTCACCAAGGGAAGCTTACTGAGATCTTGATAAGTTTTGAAAACTCCATGTTGTTCTCTGTAAGAAACGATCATCCTTGCCAATTGTTTGTTCATATACGGATGTCGCAGACTATCTGCCGACAAATGATTGATATCGAGTTTCCTGTAAGGACCGCTCACCACTTTGAGATAGGGAAGAATGGCTTCATACACAGAGTCGGGGATCGCTTTCACCTCCATCATTTGCTCCACCGAAATATATCCTCCCAGTCGCTCCCGGTAATTCACAATCGCCCTCGCTCTCCCCGAACCGATCAATGGCAAGTCCTGCAAAGCGATCGTATCCGCCCGGTTGAGATCGAGAATGGGCAATTCTTGTTTTTTCTTCTGCAAAAACCCTGTCCGCTGTTTAATCACGGGAGCTTCCATGTTTTTCATTTTAATGAAAGGTTCCCACTGCGCAAACAACTCCGGTTGGAGCACTTTTACTTTTTGAACGGATGCTTTATCCTTGAAACCACCAATGCGATCGCGGTAACGCAACAAGGAGGCGGCCTGCTTTGGACTCATTCCCAAATCAACAAATCCGGCGGAATCTGTTTCGTTCGGATCAAATACCGATAGGACAGGTTTCGATTTAACCGAGGCTGCATCTTCCCTCTTAAACGATTTGGAATTCTTCTGACTTTCCAGTTGTTGAAATTGCTGCGCTTCTTCGGCAGACAGTTGATATTCCCTTGGTGTATCCGTATAATGCCGAAACCATAGATACGTTTGCATCACCAACAACAATCCAGTCAATACCATCGCTGCATTCTTTTCACTTCTGGTGTATGTAAAATACGACATCCATACATGACGGAATCTACTTGTTTTCATGAAGCAAAGAAAATGTATTGTCAAAACAATAGGGGGTGGGGAAGTACTTGTAGTCGTTTAAAAACGGAAAAGGATTACGAAACCTGCCTGCCGGCAGCTACTGTTTGGACACAAATGTATTAAATTAGCCTTATGAAGAAACCAAATTATATAATTGATTTCGAAGGCGAACTGAGCGATAAAAGGTTAGAAGACAGGGCAAGAAAGGTTGTTTCAGCCTTAGTAATTTCTCGAACAAGTTCTGTTCACGGTAGCACGTTAACTGAAGCTGATCAAAAAGGGTTTTACAGGTTTTTGGATAATGAAAACGTTAGTGAGGCAGAGCTCATCAGTTCTCTAACGAAACGATGTAAAAGAAATGTTCAAGGAAAGATGTATTAGTAATTCAAGATAGTAGTTCTTATGGTTTAGGGCATCTAAAGGAAAGCATAGAAGAAGATAGCGGTTTAGGATTAGTTGGCAACAAAATGGGGTTAGGCTTTTTAACTCATATTAGCTTGGTACTTGATGCCCAAACTGAAGATTTGTTGGGCTATTCCGATGTACAATTATGGCATCGAAAAGAAGATAAGTCAAACAATACAACACGGATTTATAAGCAACAACCCATTGAAGAAAAGGAGTCCTATAAGTGGATAAAAGCGAGTGAAAGCTCAAAAGCTATATTATCAGAAGCAGCAACAATCACGATAATAGAAGATCGTGAAGGTGACATTTATGATCAGTTTTGCACTGTGCCGGATGACCGGACTGATTTAATAATTAGAAGCAGAAGTGACAGGAAACTTGCAGATGGAAGTTCAATGGATGAAACCATTAAAAAGTCAAAGTCGCTCGGTCAATTATCCATTCCGATAATTAAAGATTTAAGAAAACAAAAGATTGCAAGGATAGCACAAGCCGAAATTAAAGTATGCAAAGTAGAGTTAGAACGACCACATGGGAAATATATTAACAAGGAATTACCAAAGTCAAAAGAGTTATTTGTAGTAAATGTTCAGGAAAAAAGTAATGTAAAATAAAGGATCCGATACACTGGCGAATTCTCACTACAATTGAACTACGAACAGGTGAAGATGCAGAGAAAATCATTGAACGTTATAAACAAAGATGGTATATTGAACAGTTGTTTCGATTGACTAAGAAGCAAGGATTTAAAATAGAGCAAACCCAACTTAAAAATGGATGGGGTATTAGAAAACTCTATCTGTTGGTGTTGGCAGCTGCACTAAAAGTGATGCAACTCTACCTTGCATATGGAGTGGAAAAAAAGCCAGCCCATAACAAACGTCTTCGACGAGAAAGAAATAGAATGCTTGGAAAAAATCGAGCAAAAATTAAAAGTAACTGAAGCCACAACAAACCCATATTCTCCTAAAGTACTAGCATGGGCATCATGGATAATAGGAAGATTGGGTGGTTGGAAAGGAAATCCAAATCAAAGACCACCAGGCCCAATTATATTACTAAAAGGCGTAGAAAAATTTGAGAATATTTATGAAGGATGGAAATTGGCTTCAAATTACACTTAAAGATGTGTCCAAACAGTAGCTGCCGGCAGGCAGGAACGAAAATTTACGAAATGCGAATTACGAAAGTGGGCGAAACATGATGAATATGTGGGGACTACTACGCTAACTGAGTGCGTCAAAGCTTAAGCGATGGTGTTAGCTACGAAGTCCGAAGGTTGGTCGCGGGTTTATCATAACAGATCATAATAATCATAACGAATCTGCGGCCCGCCAGAATTTTATTGAGTTAGCGGAGATTAGAAAGTTTTTCCGTAATTTTATTGTGATGAAAAAATTCTTTTGCGCTTTGCTGTTGATGACTGCGTTTTTTGGGGGTGGGAAGGTGTTGGCGCAGTTCACAAATAGAGTATGGGCTTTCGGAGATAGTGCAGGTATTTCCTGGTTGAATTCCGGTACAAATCCGATTAATTTCAAAACAAATAGTAAATGGCGCAATGGATCAGTTTCAATTTCTGATACGAATGGATTGAATTGCTATGCTGCATTATTTGATAACACATCTACGACCAATGTTTGTATTTGGAATAAGTACAATACATTAATGCAAAATGGGGATTATAATTATGGAGGCTGGTGGTATCATGTAAATTTATTCATTCCGGATCCTGGTAACGATTCTCTTCTTTATATGTTTGGAATTGGAGTTACTAATGACCCATACGGCTTTTATTATTCAAAATTGAATTACAAAGCTAACAATGATTCTGGTATTGTCATTCAAAAGAATATGCAGTTAAATAATTTTCCTGCCTTTGATGCATTGATGGCAGTTCGCCATGGAAATGGCAGTGATTGGTGGTTGATATTTCAACGATGGTATGCGCCAACTTTTACGACTCCTTCAAATGAATTTTTCTTTTATTTAATTGATGATAATGGAATAACCGGCCCATTTCAGCAGTCCATTGGATTAAGTCATACAACCAATGGTGGTCACTTAGTTTTTGATCCAACTGGTGATAGGTTCGCAAATATTTCTATTAAAGGGATGATTGAATTATGTTATTTTGATCGTTGCACAGGAACTATCACTTCAACAACACCTATTGAACAGGAGGCTACTGCTTTTCCTTATCCACATTATAGCTCTTGTGCATTTTCTTCCGATGGAACTAAATTATATGTTAGTGAATACTCACAAACTAGCGCTCCATCACATTTGTATCAGTTCGATTTGAATGCCACCAATATTAGTTCCAGTAAAACGGTCATTGATTCATTTGTGAATCCCGATATTGGTATCAACGCACTAAAATTAGCTCCGGATAATAAGATTTATCTAGCAGCAGCTGATGAAAATTTCTTTGTGACATATCCTGATACTATGTTCACTACCATCAATTCTAACCTCTCTGTCATCAACCAACCCGATTCCCTCGGCCTCGCTTGCGATTTTCAACCGTTTAGTTTTTACCTTGGTGGAGCAAGAACCTATTACGGCCTTCCCAACAATCCCGATTACGAACTCGGTGCCTGGGTGGGCTCGCCTTGTGATACGCTTGCTGTAGGGGTTGAAAATCTTGAACCCCCACAGCAAGCGTTTTTTCAGGCATGGTACAACAGCGAGTGGAATATGATTCACATCAACGCCTCCAAACTCAAAGGAAGAACGGGGAGTTTGCGGTTGTTTGATATGGAAGGGAGGTTGGTGTACGAGAAGAAAATGGAGGTGATAGCGGGAGGGTATGTGACGGGAGAGATACCGATGAATGCGGTGGCGAATGGGGTTTATTTTGTCAATTTAATTACTGAGTCGGAAAGTGTTTCGTCAAAAACTATCAAATTTTAGTTGCATAGAGATCGTCGTCTTCGAAGGAATTTTCCTTTTTAACCACTAAGGCACTAAGCGCACTAAGGAAACACTAAGGATTTTTACTTATTCTTAGTGTTCTACGTGGTCTAAGTGGTTAAGAAGAAGGTCTGGATGATTATGAAAGCAGGCTGCTTTCTTCGAGGAGAATTTTCATTTCTTGCTGGACTTTTAGTGCTTCCGTGCGGGCGGCGGAGGCGAAGTCTGGTCCGGAGGAGGCGTAGATGATTTGGCGGGAGGAGTTGACGAGTAATCCGCATTGTGCGTTCATGCCTGACCGTGAGATGGCGGATAGATCACCGCCCTGTGCTCCTACACCGGGGACAAGGAAAAAACTTTCCGGGGCTATTTCTCTGAGATGTTTAAATTCCTCTGCACGCGTAGCTCCGCAAACGAACATCAGTTGATCCGGACTTCCCCAACCTTGCGCCTTTTGCATCACGGCTTCGTAAAGTTGTCCTCCACCCTCCTGCTTGTTCAATTGAAAGTCCAGGGCTCCGGGGTTAGAAGTGAGGGCCAGGAGAATCACCCATTTGTTTTCAAATCCGATGAAGGGCTTCACGGAATCTTCTCCCATATAAGGCGCCACCGTTACCGCATCGAAATGCATCTGCTGAAAGAAGGCCCGCGCATATAACGCCGACGTATTACCGATATCTCCGCGCTTGGCATCGGCGATGGTGAAAATATCTCCCGGAATAATCTCCATGGTCTTCTCCAGACTTCTCCACCCCCCTGAACCCAGACTCTCGTAAAAAGCCAGATTGGGTTTATACGCCACACAAAGATCCTGCGTCGCTTCGATGATGGCTTTGTTGAATTCAAAAACCGGATCCTCTACCTCCAGCAAATGCTTCGGAATTTTGGTGATGTCCGTGTCGAGGCCAATACACAAGTAACTGCGTTTCCTGACGATCTGCTGAAAGAGTTCCTGACGATTCAAAGTAATCTTCGTTTAAACGCGGCGTACGCAGCGTCCCGAAGTCTCGGGATCGCAGCGAGCGCAGCGGTGTTTTCAATATTAATTCTATAATTCCACTACAATATATCATCCAAAAAAACATCCCGACAATCCTCCCTCAAACCAATAACATCAATCCCTTTCATATACACATCTTCAAATCGAATCATCTTCAAATTTTCAAATCATCAAATTACCCAACCATATTTTCTTCTTTCATTTTCTCCGCATTTTCCGCGAATTGCAATGCATCGATAAAGTCCTGAATGTCTCCGTTCATGACGGCAGGGAGGTTGTGGCTGGTGAATCCGATGCGGTGATCGGTAACGCGGCTCTGCGGGTAGTTATACGTGCGGATTTTAGCGGATCTGTCGCCGGTGCTCACGAGGGTTTTGCGTCGGCGCGCTACTTCATCCATGCGCTTGGTGTATTCTATCTCATACAATTTAGAACGCAGTAATTGCAGGGCCATATCGCGGTTGGCATGCTGCGATCTTGCGACCTGACAGGTAATGACAATACCACTTGGTTTATGTGTAAGCTGGACCTTGGTTTCTACCTTATTTACATTCTGTCCACCGGCTCCACTCGAACGTGCTGTTTGATATTCCAGATCAGCGGGGTTGATATCTACTCCATCAAACTCATCGGCTTCCGGTAACACGACTACCGTCGCAGCAGAGGTGTGAATACGACCTTGTGTCTCTGTAGCAGGGACACGCTGTACACGATGCACGCCGCTTTCGTATTTCAATACCCCGTAGGCTTTCTCTCCGGTCACTTCCATCACGATCTCTTTATAGCCGCCGGTATTTCCATCGTTGTAGTCCACCAATTCTGTTTTCCATCCTTTGTTCTCACAATAGCGCTGATACATTCTGAAGAGATCTCCCGCAAAAATACTCGCTTCATCTCCGCCGGTACCTGCCCGAATTTCAAGGATGGCATTTCTGCTGTCTTCTGGATCGGCGGGAATGAGCAATTGCTGAATATGCGCTTCCAGCTTTTCCAGTTGAGGTTCCAGCATCTCCAACTCTTCTTTCGCCATGTTACGAAAATCTTCGTCTTTATCGTTGTTCAGGACTTCCTTTGCCTCGTTGATGCGGACGAAAATATTCCGGTATTCACGAGTGGCATTCACCACCTCTTCCAGATCACGATAGGATTTATTCAGTTGTCGGAACTTTTTCTGATCTGCAATCGTCGCAGGATCGCCCAACTGCACGCCGATGTCGTTGAATCGGGCTTCTATCCCTGCCAGTCTATCCAGTAATGTATCTGTGGACATTTTCTATTACCAGGTAAATATTCCCTGATCGCTTTTAATGGTTAATTGTTTTTTCGCCGAGGTCTCTACCCTGCCGATCACTTGTGCATCTATATTAAAACTCTTTGAAATGGCGATGATCTCTTCGGCGATATCTTGCTCTACATAGATCTCCATCCGGTGTCCCATGTTAAAGACCTGATACATCTCTTTCCAGTCGGTTTTTGATTGCTCCTGAATGATGCGGAAAAGCGGAGGAACCGGAAAAAGCTGATCCTTGATAACATGCAACTGATCGATGAAGTGCAGAATTTTAGTTTGTCCTCCACCGCTGCAATGCACCATACCATGAATCTGACTCCGGTACTGATCGAAAATCTTTTTCATAACGGGGGCATAGGTACGTGTGGGCGATAACACGAGTTTACCTGCATCAATATCCAGTTCGGCTATACGCTCCGTTAGCTGGAGGTCACCGTTATAGATGAGTGAAGCGTCGATGCCATGATCAAAGGTATCAGGATATTTTAAGGCGAGATAATTTTCAAAAACATCATGTCGTGCAGAGGTAAGACCGTTGCTGCCCATGCCTCCGTTATAGGAAGATTCATAGCTCGCCTGTCCGGAGGAACTTAATCCCACAATCACATCACCGGCCTTTATATTTGCATTGTCAATGACCTCACTGCGTTTTAAACGACAGGTTACTGTACTGTCCACAATGATGGTCCTCACGATATCGCCTACATCTGCGGTTTCTCCGCCTGTGGTATAGATGTTAATTCCGTGTGTTCTCAACTGCGCTACCAGTTCTTCGGTTCCATTGATGATGGCCGCAATCACTTCTCCCGGAATCAATCGCTTATTCCTGCCAATGGTCGATGACAATAAAATCCGATCGGTTGCTCCCACGCACAGTAAATCATCGAGGTTCATCACCAGTGCGTCCTGAGCAATGCCCTTCCACACATTGAGATCACCGGTTTCCATCCAGTAGGCATAGGCCAGACTACTCTTCGTTCCTGCGCCATCCGCATGCATGATATTGCACCAAAGCGGATCATCACCGAGGAAGTCGGGGACAATTTTGCAGAATGCTTTAGGGAAAATGCCTTTATCCAGATTCCGGATAGCAGCATGCACATCATCCTTAGTGGCGGAAACTCCTCTTTGAGTATAACGATCGGAGGTATTCATAGGGCAAAGATACAAGAAGGGCGGCCTTTATGAGCCGCCCTTCATTGCTAAATCAAGTATTTTTAATTCTTAGGTACATAGGTAGTGCCGGTCACTTCGAACTCTGTGCGGCGGTTGTACTGATGCGCTTTCTCACGCAGTTCTCTTGTTTCGAGTTTGTCGATGAATTCCTTTGTCAACACGTCACCACGTTTAAAGGGCAGGTATTCTTCATCGTTCTCCACTTCTTTTGGTGTGGTTTCACCTTTTCCTTCCCATGTCAGACGATCAGCAGGAATTTTGTTAGCCACCAGGTAATCGAGTACACTCTTCGCACGACGATCAGATAGTTTTAAGTTATAAGCATCGTCAGCACGGTAATCGGTATGTGACGTGAGCTTGATGGTGATAGTAGGGTTATCGTTCAACACCTGAATCAAACCATCGAGTGCTTTCTTAGATTCAGCACGTAAAGAAGATTTATCAAGATCGTAGAAAATTTCAGGTACAGTAATTGGTTTCGCAGTAGACTTCAATGGGAAATCGAAATCCTTTACGAAATCTTCGTCTTCTTCCAGTCCAACGGTAGAAAGTTCATGGAACTTGGTAAGATAACCGGTGAATGAAGCAGAAATTTTATATTTCACATTTGGCTTCAGGTCGTAGCGATACATACCATCAGCACCTGTTTGCACACTCAGGGAAGTACCATCAGAACCGAAAAGTTCAACGGTAGCTCCGGCAAGATTTTCTTTAGTATCGGTATCATAAACACGACCGCCCACAGCCAGTTTCAAAGGTGGAACCATGAAGGAATAAATATCATCCATGCCTTTTCCGCCATCTCTGTTTGATGTGAAATATCCTGTTGTTTCTGTATTCCAGATCAGACCAAAATCATCTGCTGAAGAATTCATCGGCGACTTCAGGTTGGTAGCTTCAGCCCATACACCACCTTCATTGGTGCTGTACATCATATCTAAACCACCCATACCCGGCTTGCCATTAGAAGCAAAATACAGACGACCATTTTTACCCATCGTTGGGAACATCTCATCCCCTTCTGAATTCACACCGGTACCTAAATTGGTAGGCGTTCCCCACATACTTCCATCCCATGCAGAAACCCAGATATCTTTCCCACCTGAACCGCCCGGCATATCTGAAGCGAAGAATAATAATTTTCCATCAGGAGAAAGGCAAGGATGTCCGCAAGTATAGGTTTCACTGTTGAAAGGAAGCATCACTGCATCACCCCACTTGCCATCCGCCATAGTAGTCATCATGATTTTACACTGGGTATCCTTCTCCTTATCACTCGGACAAGTGGTAAAATACATCACCTTACCGGTTGCATCAAAAGCTGCTGCTCCATCACTATTCTCACTATTTGCCGGACCGGGGAAATTAGTAGGCGTACTCCATTTTTCATTGTTATCCATGGAAGCCTGGAAGAGGTCAAAATATTTTTCACCGTACCAGTTATCATTCTTGCTACCGGAAGCTTCCTCTCTTGAAGAAGAGAAAACAAGGCTATTCTTAACGGCAGGATTTTCGCAAACAGCAAAATCATAATACTTCGTATTCAGCACCGACATATTGTCGATTCTATGACGGGTTGGTTTATCCTTCCAGGCTTGCGCGGTTTCTGTAGACTTTACCGCATTAGCCGCTTTCGGATCGGACGGCATCTCCTCTTTATATGCATTGTATTGAACGATGGCCTCTGCATATTTTCCATTTGCCTTTAAAGCATCTGCGTAGCGCAACATTCCAATGGGATCCTTGTACTTCGCTTTAACTGCTTTTCCGTACCAATCTTCCTGTTCGAGATTATTTCCCATAAAACGGGCACATTCACCGGCAAAAAATGCTGCACGGCTCTTGTCTTCGTTCTTTTTAAATTTAGTGTAAGCTTTCTTGTAAAAGGTTGAAGCTGTGTAATATTCTCCAATCTTAAAAAACTTATCTGCCTTTTGAGTTCTGCTCTTTTTGGCTTTAACTGGCTTATCCTGAGCAAAACTGCTCATAATAGCGATGGACAATATTAATAACAGGCTTAGGGTTCTCTTGATCATAAGGACACGTACGTTAAATTTTTTCAATGAAGGACAAAGGAAACAAATTAATTTTAAAAGGAAAAATATGAAGAGAATTGTCATCTTATTGCATCGCACTGATTATTATACACTTACATTAAAAATAGAGCCAATGAAATAAAATGAAAGCATTTTTTATACACAATACATTAAAAATGACCTCTTATTCGTTAAGTTTCAATCGATATATTGGCACAGGTTAGTAATTCAGAGGACGAAATCCTAAAAAGATTACTCATTAAAGAAGAAAATATACCCCTAACTTAGCAGGCATGAATATTAAACATTTGAAAAGAATTAACCTATTGATTTTTATATTTTTATGTTTTAACCAAGTTAGTACTGCGCAATATAATTATAAGACCGCGCTTGGTTTAAGACTTAATGGTGGAGCCGGAATAACGCTACGTCATTTCATTAAAGACAATCATAGTATTGAAGGGATACTGTATACCAGATGGAGAGGTCTGAATATCACCGGATTGTACAATGTAAATTTCCCGGTATTTAACGAGCCGGGGTTTAACTTTTTATTGGCGGTGGCGGACATATTGGGTTTTGGGACAGAGATAGAAATCCATGGTGGGACAATGACAGAGACTATAATGATACCAGAACTGTTGTTGGAATAGATGGACAAATTGGACTGGAATACGTTTTTAATGACATCCCTTTAAATCTTGCCCTTGACTGGATACCATCGGTAAACATCATTGGTGTGAGCAACTTTTGGGCGGGAGATGTCGGATTATCGGTCCGATATACTTTTAAATAACCGGGAATGCTAAATTACTATACGTATACGTTCTGTTTAAAAATCAGGACTGAAGAATGCTATTGTATTATAAGATAAAGGTGTTGGATGTCACAGGAAGAGTAAGGTCTCCAAGGTAATCTGAAAAGATGTCTGATTCTTTCAACACTATTTTATTCAAAGATTAGAATTCTATAGTTCTCCGGATATGATCCTCAACTACTTTCAACGTTGCTTCCTTCAAACTATTTTCTTCGAATTCAGCTTGTACTTTACTCACCGGCAAAAGGTAAGGAAGTACAGTCACCTGCATATGCATTAATATAGAGGAGAGATGATCTAATCCCCGAAGATTCCCTGCTCTACCATTCGCAATTCCAATCAATGAAGCTTTCTTTCCTTTGAATGCAATTTTAGGATTCAAACTATCAATTAGTAATTTTAAAATTCCCGGAAGACTCCCATTGTATTCAGGAAATATGAATACATATTTTTCTGCCGGAATGAAATATTCCTCTTGCAATTGCTGTAATTCGTGAGGAGTTGAGTGGTGCTCATAACTACCATTTAAATATACCGAAGCCGGAATGTCTGCCAATGAGAGGAGCATGACTTCATTTGCGCTTCTTTCAAGAAGTTCTTTATAAATAGTGGCAAATTTTAAAGTTAGACTTTCCGGACGGTTTGTACCTGCGATTATCGTTATCATTTGTCATCATAACAATAATTGCATTGGAAAGTTCATTTGCTTCCGGCTTCGGGCTTCGGGCTTCCGGCCAACGGTCGTAAAGTGAAGTTTAATGCTCAAGGGTGAGAACTTTTACACGCGATGGGGAGCGTCGTTTGCATCAACGAACAGCACCTCGTTGCCTCGCCACTTCCGACTACCGGTAATAATGCTTCTTGCTCCATTTACAAGTTATTAAAGTATATGAATGCAGCTCGTAGACGGCAGCTTGCGGCTAAACTGGCTGGCAACCGGAAGCTGGCAGCCGGTAGCCGGTTGTAACTTTCAATTGATAAGAAAAATATACACCGGTTCATTTTTATTGCGGGGATTCAACCAATGCAATAATGCATCGAACCAACTGGGGGTCGCCTTGTGAACAAAGGTTAATTCAGCGCCGGTTACCTTCTTAAATTTTGCGATGCGGTTCCATACATGATCCTCCTGGAAAAATAATATATAATGAGGATACTCCGAGGGATGCTGTTGTATGTAGGTGACGAATCTTTCGGTGGGATACTCTTTATATATACAAAAGGCCTGATTCCATTTCCCCGAATAAAACTGAGGCGGCCATTGGGGCGAATCCCTATGACTGACTTCCATTATGAAATTATTGAAGTCGGGTTGTTGATACAAATAATACATGGCCTCTGTCATAGAGCGTTTTGAATAGGTCGTACTCAACACCAATAATCCGGCAGTGTTCAAGATCCAGAAAAAACGCCATGAAAAGAGTTCAGCTTTACTCATTAATTTGCCTTCGCGAAACATACCCCAGCCAATTGTTCCTGCGATGATAAAGAAAGGAATAAACGGCAGGATAAAACGTTCTTGCTTATTCGGAAACCAGGAATGAAAAAGAAAGAATACCAACGAAGGAAGTATGATCACCAATACTTTTTTCCAGGCCTTACAATAACCGATGATGAGAAAAATACTCACCGGTGGAATGAGCATACCCCCAACCGTTAGTAAGTATTGATACCAGGGCCGGTCGAAGTAAGTGGTGGCGTTTAACAAATTATACTGAATGTATTCGGTTACCTCCACAAAGGGGCGATGATAAAAAATCAAATCCGCACCCTGAGTAATGAAGAAGGCAAACACAAAACCTGCAGCAAGTAAAAGTCCTCCTTTAATTTTCCCTCTATACAATAAATACAATCCGGTTCCCGCCAGAAAAAACAAGGACTGAAATCGAATACTCATGGCAATTCCGGCAAATAATCCGGATAAAATAAAATGGCGTTGCCGGTTTCCTTCCTGTTCGGCTTTGATGAGATAGAGTGAAGAAAGTAAGAGTGGGACCACACATACCCATTCCACTAAATTTCTGACACTGGAAGAGGGAATAAACCACATCAAGGCTAAAAACCAGGCTACTCTGATCGCATCTTTTTCATTTCCTAAACGCCGGGCAATCCGGTAGCCAAATACGATAACACCCATTGAATAAATGGCATGTAAAAAACGAACGATGTACATTTTCCCCTGTGGATCATCGAGTCCGATAAAATTGAGTGCTTTTAAAAGGAAAAAATGTAAGCCCACATAAAACCAACTATGACCACTTGGCTTTCCGCTATTGTTCCATGGAAGCCAATTGTTGTAATCATACCCGTCAGCCCAACTCTGCGCAGCTTCAATCACCAGAAAATGATCGTCATGCATTCCAAATCCTTTCGAAAAAATTACAGCTATCAATCGAAAGAATAGCCCCAACGCCAATATTGTTCTCAGGGGATGCTCGTTGTAAAAACGTTTAATTGCGTTCATGGCACAAAATTGTAAATAATGCATCATCTTTTTTCCATTAACAATAACTTAAGGATAAATTAGTTTTACTTTGAATACTGCAGTGTTCCCCATATCGCCTTTAAAATTGCCTGGTCAAACCGGACCATCAATCGCCATTAAATTCTATTCCCTATTTCCATATAAAACAGGATTAAATAAACGTTTTCAACAGTTTTGGTAATTATTAACATCTCCACGGAAATAGCGCCTTAGAAAGCATTAAAATCCGTATCTTTGTTTTCCTTAGATAAATATAGGTTAACTAACTGATAATGAGCGAACAAGTCTTGGAAAAAGAAGAATTAAAGCACAACGAATATTCCGCCGATAGCATTCAGGTCCTTGAAGGACTTGAGGCAGTTCGAAAGCGTCCGGCCATGTACATTGGCGACATCGGCATAAAAGGTCTGCATCATCTGGTGTACGAAGTAGTCGATAACTCCATTGATGAGGCTCTTGCCGGTCATTGTAAGAATATTGAGGTTTATATTAATGCTGATAACAGCATCACAGTTAGAGATGATGGACGCGGTATTCCTACCGATATGCATCATAAGGAAGGCAAATCGGCACTGGAAGTGGTGATGACCGTTTTACATGCCGGTGGTAAATTTGACAAAGATTCCTATAAAGTTTCCGGCGGTTTGCATGGAGTGGGTGTCAGTTGCGTGAATGCACTTTCGTCCACATTGATTGCAACCGTTTATCGTAACGGAAAGATTTTTCAGCAGGAATACAATATCGGTAAACCCTTATATGATGTAAAAGTCATTGGAGATACCAATCTCACCGGAACTGAAATATTTTTCAGACCCGATGCTTCCATTTTCATCACAACAGATTATAACTACGAAACGCTGGCCACCAGAATGCGGGAATTATCCTTCCTGAATAAAGGGATCAGCATTACGCTCTCCGACCTTCGTGAATTGAATGAAGCCGGTGAAGCTGTGAACAAACAACGGTTCTACAGTGAAAGAGGACTGGTGGAATTTGTGGAATACCTCGATGCCACTCGTGAAAAGCTGATTGAAGATGTGATCTACATGGAAGGAGAAAGAGGTGGCACTCCTGTGGAAGTAGCGATGTCGTACAATACTTCTTTTAATGAAAATGTTCACTCGTATGTAAACAACATCAATACCCATGAAGGAGGAACCCACCTTGCAGGTTTCCGTCGTGCTTTAACGCGAACCCTAAAAAACTACGCAGATAAAGAAGGTCTTTTATCCAAGTTAAAGTTTGAGATCAGTGGCGATGACTTCCGCGAAGGACTAACGACTGTCATCTCCGTAAAAGTTCAGGAGCCGCAATTTGAAGGACAGACAAAAACAAAACTCGGAAACAACGAGGTTATTGGTGCTGTTGACCAGGCGGTTTCTGAAATGCTGAACAACTATCTGGAAGAGCATCCTCGTGAAGCGCGTAACATCGTCAACAAAGTAATTTTGGCTGCTACTGCCCGTCATGCTGCACGAAAAGCGCGTGAAATGGTGCAACGTAAAGGCGCATTCTCCGGCTCCGGACTACCCGGTAAATTGAGCGATTGCTCCGAACGTGACCCTGCAAAATGCGAGATATTCCTTGTCGAGGGAGATTCGGCGGGTGGAACTGCCAAGCAAGGCCGCGATCGTAATTTTCAGGCGATCCTTCCTCTGCGTGGTAAAATCCTGAACGTGGAGAAAGCCATGGATTATAAGATCTATGACAACGAAGAGATCCGAAATATCTTCACAGGCCTCGGCGTGAGCAAGGGAACAGCAGAAGATCAACGTGCACTCAATATTGAAAAATTACGCTATCACAAAGTGGTGATCATGACCGATGCCGATGTGGATGGTAGTCATATCACGACCCTGATTCTTACCTTCTTTTTCCGACATATGAAAGAACTCATCGAAGAAGGGTATATCTACATTGCCACTCCTCCGCTCTATCTCGTGAAAAAAGGAAAAGAAGAAGTGTATTGCTGGACAGATGAACAACGCATCGAAGCCATCCGCAGACTCGCCGGAGAAAAAGAAAGTACAGTGAATGTACAACGTTATAAAGGTCTTGGAGAAATGAATGCGGAACAATTATGGGAAACTACCATGCGTCCGGATACCAGAACACTTCGTCAGGTGACTATCGAAAGCGCCGCAGAAGCAGATCATATCTTCTCCATGCTGATGGGCGACGATGTTCCACCACGACGTGAGTTCATTGAGAAGAACGCGAAATATGCAAAAGTAGATATCTGATATCCACTGAAAATAATGAAAGAGGCTGTTAGGATATTTACTCCTTATAGCCTCTTTTTTGTTTCTATATCCGGATCATCCATTTCGCCGGTAGACATGATGAACTTCTCAAATTAGCATCACGCCTATTCTACTTCTACTAACTACTTCATTATCAAGATCTAATGTTATACCTGGCGCTTAAATAACTGCAACAGTCTATTCCTTTTGCCACACAATAAAAATCATATCCCGGGTACTTGTTTTGAGCCTTCTGTTTTTCCTACCTTCGCGGCTCCATTCACAATAATTTTAAAACCCTTATACCAAATGAAAGTCACTGTAGTAGGAGCAGGCAATGTTGGAGCAACCTGTGCGAATGTCATTGCAGAACGCGAACTAGTTAACGAAGTCATTCTTCTGGATATTAAAGAAGGAACTGCGGAAGGAAAATCACTTGATATGTGGCAAACAGCACCTATCAATATGTATGACACCCGTATCAAAGGGGTGACGAACGATTATTCTGCAACAGCCGGTTCAGATGTTGTAGTTATAACATCAGGTCTTCCCCGTAAACCGGGTATGAGTCGTGATGATTTAATAGCTACCAATGCAGGTATTGTGAAATCCGTAACAGAGAATATCATCAAACATAGTCCGAAGACGATCATTATTGTGGTCAGCAATCCGTTGGATGTTATGACGTATTGCTCTTACCTGACTTCAGGCTTTGACAGCAAGCGTGTATTTGGAATGGCGGGTATCCTTGACACTGCCCGTTACCGCGCTTTCCTTGCTGAGGCATTGAACACTTCACCTAAAGATATTCAATCGGTGTTGATGGGAGGTCATGGCGATACGATGGTGCCACTACCCCGCTACACCACAGTGGCAGGTATCCCGGTTACAGAACTTATCTCAAAAGAAAAGCTGGATGCTATCGTTCAACGTACAAAAGTGGGTGGCGGAGAATTAGTAAACCTTATGGGAACTTCCGCCTGGTATGCGCCGGGTGCTGCAGCCGCTCAAATGGTAGAAGCCATAGTACGTGATCAAAAGCGAATCTTCCCGGTTTGCGCCTGGTTGCAGGGTGAATATGGAATGAAAGATGTCTATCTGGGCGTTCCTGTTAAACTCGGCAAGAATGGAATTGAAGAGATCATTGAACTGAAGCTTCAGCCGGATGAAATGGATTTATTACAGAAGTCATCCGTTGCCGTGAAAGAAGTAATGTCGGTTCTCGATAAAATGACAGAGGCTGTAAAATAAAAAACAATAAAGCACCAGATAAGCCCTGCATTGTTCAGGGCTTTTTTTATGGTAAAAACTTTTCCATCTCCTCTTTAGTAGCCACCCTGCAAGTGCTCCGTCTTCCCCACCAACGGTAACGCCTTGCCGAAATAAAACGATAAACAAAATCTCGCAGCGCCGGAGGAATCAATAAAAATACAAGGGAGATGTTCCAGGGGAAACCAAGATGACCAAGTATACGAAACACGGCCGACGTATTCGAATAACATTTATCTTCTTCCACTAACAAAACAGATTCCGGCGTACTGATATTGTGTTGGGAAAACAGTCGCTTCCCTGCTTCACTTTGATTCGAAGTAAAAACAAACCTTGCCTTTTTATCCCTCTTCAGTATAAAATTCACGCTCCATGAACAGAGATTGCAATAGCCATCAAAAACAATAATTGATCGTGCTTCCATCCTACTTTCCGGATCACGTTCTCCATTTAGATTCACAATAAGAAATCGATTTAATTCTTTACCCGAACACCTACTGCATAAGGATCAACACTCACTTCGGGTTTAAAGTCAGGAACACGCTCTAATGTATTTAAATCGATGATGCTTAAATAACCATTTTTCCCGGCACAGGATGCAGCATGATGCGGTGCAGGACCACCGGTATAATTCCTGTTGGCGATGTACACCACCTGCTTTACCGGATCAACGGCAATACCATGTGGCTGCCATCCGACTTTGATCTTCTTAATTTCCGTCAATGTATTCAAATCTATAACGCTGATGGAGCCCCGCATATCCGGAAAAAAATCATCTTCTGTATTGGTCACGAAGAGCAGATTGCCATCCTCATATAAAGCAAATTCCAAGGGGACTTTGCCTACAGGTATCACTTGCACCAGCTGATCATTGGAAGTATTAAACACCCTCACCTGATTCACATTGGTATCCTGACAAGTAACAAAATACTTACTATAATCAGGACTGAAAATAATTTCATGTGGCTTCATCGGAAAGGGAAGTTGCCAGGGCCCGAGTGGATTAATATTTATATCCTGATAATTTATGATATCATTCACCGGAATTTTTAAAATCTTACTGATTTCCTGACAGGTAACGTATAGTGTATCGTCTGTCGCATTTAAAGCCACGCCATGCAGGTTTGGAGATGGATTACCCGTAATCGGAAAAGGACCAACAGTATTTGAAGTTCCGGCTTCGAGATCCACAAAGGCCACTCGTCCGCCATTGTAATCAACGGAGTATGCTTTTTTAGAATCTTTAGAGATGGTAAGTGTATTCCATCCACCTGCAATACCATTTCCAATTGGAATTGTTTTTACCAGTTGATCTGTAGCAGTACTAAATACCTGAACAATGTCGGCATTTAAAAACACCACACACCAATATAAACCATCGGGGGTCACTTTAATATTATGTGGCGATTCCGGTGGTGATGCACCCGGGTTTTGACCCACGTCTACAATTCTCATGGCTACCCTGGTATCTGCATCAAACACCGTTGCAACATCACAACCCTGATTGACCACATAAAATTTATGTCTGTTTAAGTCGTCTGAAAATTTCACAAACCCATCCTTGTTCGGTGCTCCGGCGTCAATCCAATTCTTTAATGCCATGTATTCAGCAACGGAAAGCGGATTTTCATTCACCGGCATAGTAGGTAATACCACCAACCCTAAAGTACTATCCACATTGGTAAAGTAACAGATTGTACTAAAGTCAGAACGATAAGGAATAGTGACGGCGCCATTATTGGTACCTTCAAACATTACTTCCCAATTGCTCAAATCCAATCCGGCAGCAGCATTTTTACTGATGGTATTATGACAACCTGCGGTTGCACATTTTCCGACAATAATACTTTCTACCTCTGTGGGATATCCGCTGCTCGTTACAACAACAGGCTCATACTGATCGTAGGTACAGGAGCTCAGCAGAACAAGAACAATGGCAAACCAATTATACTTCTTCATCAATCTCCTTCGGTTATGTAAACGTTCATGGAATCAATTCCGGTTACAAGTGTAGTGCTGTAAGGAAGGGCTCCTTTGCAAATCCAGTTCGAGGGATCCAGTAAGCTGTCAATACCGACTGCATAGATATAATAATTGCCACAAGTCAAACTGTCAATTGTCGCAAAGGGACTATTGGAATCCGCCGACAATTTATAATCATACTTAGTGGTGTCCTCACCGGGAAACTCAGAAGTATTGAATTTCACAAATACCCTGCATCCGGGAATGGGACGGGCATGATGCACCATTTTTACAACGAGGCTGAGGCTTCCGGTTCTTCCTTCCAGACAATTATCAATGACCTCTTCCTCCTTTTTATCTTTACAACCATAGGACAACATCACCAGTATGCCGAATATAAAAAGTAGTGACAGATTGCCTTTTAGGGGTAAATAACCTTTTGGTTTTTTCATGTACATAATAGAATAGGATCAACGTTTAATAAACTTTTGACTGAAACTTCTCTCCCCCCCCCGTCACTCTACAGAGATAGATACCGGATGGGTATGACTAGAAATCAACAGTAATATTACTGTGAATAGCCTCCCGCTGATAAATCAATTCTCCTCTGACATCAAAAAACCGGATGAGGAGTCGGTGATCAGCCGATGGACTTAGTGCAATATTTAAGAGCTGTTCTGTAGGGTTTGGGTAGAGCGTAAAGAAAGCACCGGATGAGGCAGGTTGGGCGATTGACAATGTTGCATCCTGCGTGTAAAGTACAATACCTCCTGCCAGACTACCCACAGCAAGGTCATATTTTCCATCACTGTCTACATCCGCCATTGCCGGTACCGCTACTTGTGGCTCAAAAATATTCTGAAACATGCTATCCACCAGATTGAAATTTCCTGCGAGATTCCCATCAATATTATTGTAATGATAGAGGTAGCCGCTCATCGATCCAACGATGAGCTCATACCCACTACCGTTATCAAATAAAACGGGAGCGGAAAATCCGGCGAACGAATTCCATTTCGTCACATTTAATCCGCCAAAACTGCTTGTTTCCAGGGAAAAAACAGGTACAGTAGGAGAACCGGTATTCTTATAATAATTCAGCGTGCCTGCCCTTTCGCCAATCAGGAGATCCAGATCCCCATCTCTGTCAACATCTACAAGCTGAGGTGCTGCATTGTCGCCTATATTTATGGACTGGTAATTCAGTTGAGTAAGAATAAAAATACATGGATTACCCGTTCCCGCGATGTTCTGATAATAGACCAGGTTACCATCCGATTCTCCCAGGAGCATATCTGCATCACCGTCACCATCCAGGTCACCAAACGCAGGATATATACCTAACAGACCTGTAGCTGATACTCCCGAAAAATCATCGGTCACTAGTGTATATTCTGCCTTTGTACCTGTTCCTGTATTTCTATAATATGCGATTTTCCCTACAGGAGAATTATTGTTATAATAAAAATCATTTCCTACCAGCAAGTCCTTCTTACCATCCTGATCTACATCAAAGAAAACCGGATGTGCTCCTGTACCTACTTCAATCATGCCATCAACGAGCCAACGGTTTTTCACATAGGCAAAAACGTTAGATTGATTGTTTGTGGTGTTGCGATAATACTTCACGTTATAATAATCTTCTCCTGTAAAAAAGAAATTCGAGACAATCAGATCATTGCTTCCATCGTTATTCGCATCAAAATAATGCGGGCCTGCCACATCGTTCAGATTCGCAGGAATATCATAAGAGGGAAATGCCGTGTCCTGCGCACAAACCCAGGCAGAGTCAGGAGTACCACAATTTTCAATATAGAGAAGATTGTTACCTAAAATATCACCGTTTAATATATCCTTATCGCCATCTCCATTCATATCAAGAGCCAGCAAAGTGGATCCGGCATGCCTCTGTTGCCGTGTTGCCAGTGACAAGGGACCACTTCCGGGTTCAGCTGCTTCATCAAATGGAGTTCGTGCAGAAGGATTCGCGACCCAAAGGGGACAAGTCGGCAAAACAGGAGGAAGAACAGCAGTATTGGTGTTGTTCGCTAACACAAAATATCCCCAGCATACTGGTATATTGTAATGCAGTAACTGTCCGGGCACTCCCAATGAATCCATGGAGTAACTCTTGTGACACTCCACCCATGAGCCACTGATACTAAAAGCGAGGACATCCATATCTCCATCATTATCCAGATCTGTCAATGCCGGTGCATTCACACGAGAAGCATAAATATTGGTGGAAAAACCCCCATAATGTGTTCCCATCTGATAAGTGATCGGCGTAAATGTCAAACCCGTTCCCGGGGTGTAATCATTTCGAAATAATGAAATTGCACCTCCGGCATAAGAAAACAAATCCATATCACCATCAAAATCATAGTCAAACGTTCTTATCCATCCTTCCAGATCTTTCGGAAACACTCTGGCATATTCAGGAGCATACTTATAGCTGGACATATTTGCGATGCCCAGATTAATAAAGGTATTGACTCTTAAACTGGGCGCGTCAAATTCAATCAAATCCATTTTTCCATCACCATTCAAATCCATCGTTCCAAAAACAGGTGTATTCATTCCCCCTGCCCATGCATTCTCTAATCGATTGGTATTATGGAATACCGCTATACTGGTATCCCTAAACATTGCTACCGGTTGAGCATTGATATGTACTTGCAAGAAAACGAAGCAACCAATAAGGGCAATACGGAAGTTGATCATTGTTTAATAAGTTTTTGAACTGTTACACCAAAGCCATTATTGAAATGTACCAGATACATCCCTGACGTAAGATCACTTGTATTTAGTTGCACTAATCCGGAAGTTATTTCAAGCGTCTTGACCATTTTGCCACTAATATCACTAACGCTTAAAACGCCCTTTCGGTTTATACTATCACCGTTAATTTGTATACGGCAAAAGTCGCCCGCAGGATTCGGATGAATGGTAAAATTTTGCGGTAGTTCGATTTGACTGATGGAAGAGGATGTATACTGAGAATAGAGGCGAAATCCACCGGCATTACAACCGGTCAATAAATCGTATTTTGAATCGCCATCAATATCTGCCTTGCTGAGTGTAACTCTTTTGAGCTCCTGTATACCCTGGAAAAGAGAATCCGACAATGTAAAATTTCCGGTGAGGTTCCCATCTATGTTAGTGAAATGATAAATTGCACCTTTATCAGAACCCACCAATAATTCATAACCACTCCCATTATCAAACAGGAGGGGAGCACTATATCCGGCTACTGCACCGGGCTGCAACACATTCACTCCGCCAAAATTTGCGGTATTCAGATTATAAATTGGTGCGGATGCCGTACCGGTATTTTCAAAATAATTTACCACGCCACTTCTTTCGCCAATGAGTAAATCGTTTTTCCCATCCCGGTTCACATCAATGATTTGAGGCGCACTATTGTTTCCGATATCAATACTCTGATACTGGGGAGAGGCAAAAACAAAGTTACAGGCAAGGCCAGGACCGGCTGTGTTCTGATAGTAAATTAAAGTGCCATCCGCGTTGCCCAACAGTAGATCTTCGTCATTGTCGCCATCGAGATCACCAAAAGCAGGAAAGAGTCCGTACTGGGTAATTCCTGATAAACCTAACCAATCATCAGTAACCAATGTAAACACAGGCTGCGTTGTTGTTCCGATATTTTTAAACCATGCGAGTTTTGAAAAGGCGAGGTTTGGATCAGGATTGTAGTAAAAATCATTGCCTGAAATAATATCCGTTAACCCATCTTTATCGATATCAAAAAATACAACATTTGAAGCTGTTCCCAAATCAATGGTTTCTTCCGAAAACAAACGAGGTTTAACAAAGTCAAATACATTACTGCAATTGTTGGAAGTATTCTTGTAAAAATGAATATTATTAAAATCCTCTCCTACTGTAGCAAAAGGACTCACCAGCATATCTTTTAATCCGTCATTATCCATATCCAGATAATAGGCAGCAGGAAGATTCTGCATATTAACCTGCACATCATAGACCGGGAAAGCGGAGTCTTGTGAAACTATAAAGGCAGAGTCCGGAGTACCACCATTCAATAAAAACAACATGTTTTCTCCAAGAATATCCCCATTCAACAAATCAACATCTCCGTCACAATCCTGATCAAGCGGAGTAAGCACGGAACCGGAATGTCTGCTTTTCGAAACTTCTGCACTATCACCTACCAGGTTACCGGATCTGCAATTCTGATTCAGTAAACCGATATTTGTTAAGCCGCTGAGTTTAAAATATCCCCAGCAATAAGGTTCAAGTGTAAACAGAAATCCATTGCAGGTTCCCAATGAATCCATTGCATAATTTTTATGATACTCCAGGTAATTACTTGAATTCGCAAAGGTGATAATGTCCAGATCACTGTCACCATCTACATCTACAATGGCCGGCATATTTACCTGACTCACAAAAATCGGATTATAAAAAGTACCATACCAGGAATTGATCTGATTATTAGAAATTGAAAATTGCAGTCCTGAACCGGATGAATAATCATTTCTCCAGACAAGCATTGCTGAGTTAGAATAGGTGAATAAATCCATGTCGCCGTCACAGTCATAATCAACAGAGCGTACCCAATCCTGTAAAGGAGGCAAGAGAGAGGCATAAGATGGAGCATAACTATAAGGGAAGGCACTTGCACTTCCGTTATTCAAAAAGGTGGACACTCGATTTCCTACTCTATCAAAAAAGAAAATATCCAGAATATTATCTCCATTAAAATCTACTTCTACAGGCATAATACTATTGAATCCGCCAGTCCAGGGAAAATCAAGTGTATCGCTGTTGACAACAACTTTAGGACGTTGGTCGAGAAAAAGAAAGGGATTGGTTTGTGAATGAGCAAGAGCAGTCAAACTCAGAAAAAGTACTGAGAGGAATAATAATCGCATAGTATGTATTTTGTTAATCACTTCAAAGATAAAGGTTACTATTACGAAATGTGTTCAACCTACGACTGATTTTTACACAAAAAGCACAATGAGGGCTATTTAATGAGGAAAATCATTTTTCAGCATTTCTATTCGTTGTTTTATAACTGCATAAAATGGGAAAACTCCTGCATAGTCAGAACTAATTTAAAAGCAGGCCATTTATCCCTGCCAAGCTAATTTTATGGACACAATTACATCAAATCACCGGATATTATTCACAACTACGAAAAATCAATAGGATCGTTTTCAATTAATGCAGTACTTTCGTTCCTCATTACAGAAAAGATGCCCTCCTTCGATATTGTAAACGAAATCGACCTTCAGAAACTTGATAATGCCATCAATGTTGCCATCAAGGAAATCTCATCCCGATATGACTTTCATGGCTCTAAAACCGAGGTCGAACTTGACAAAAAGACATTCATCATCAATGTTTTAACAGAAAACGACATGCGGGTGAAAGCCATTCAGGACATCCTGATTTCACGAATGATGAAGCAAGGCATTGATGCTCAGGGCTTAGATTTCGGAAAAGAACATTATGCCAGTGGAAACATGCTCAGAAAAGAAGTGACTGTGAAAAAGGGAATCGATAAAGAAACTGCAAAAAAAATTGTTAAAATCATAAAAGACAGTGGCTTAAAGGTACAAGCCTCCATTATGGACGATCAATTAAGAGTCACAGGAAAGAAGCTGGATGATCTTCAGGCCTCGATGTCTTCCGTCAAAGCCGCCAATATTGGGATTCCATTACAATTTACAAATTTTAGAAACTGATGCCCGCTATGGGCGCATTCGTTTAAAAAACAAGACCTTATTTGGGGCAAATAGAAGCCTGTATGTCAAACAATAGTAACATTCATCCCCTTCCACAACAATTTATTAACCTTTTGCAGTTTTAAGGTTCGTGGGGATTCCTTATTATTGTCGCCCCTTAATATTAGAAAAACATAAACTTAATAACCATTAAAAAAACAAAACGAACATTATGAGTCAGAACAAATCAGGATCCGGCATCCGGGGATGCTGGCCGCCATTGTGATTCCGGCCGCCTCAATTCTCTCGTGGATCATTTTCAAGTTTATTCTGGGAAGTCCGGGTAATTTCCAGGACAACAATCCAGACCTGAATCCACTACCAGGCAACTATTTGGGAATGATGTACAAAGGTGGATTTATTGTACCAATTCTTATGGCTCTTTTAGTCATTGTTATCACGTTTGTAATTGAGCGTTTTGCAACTGTTGCCAAATCAAAAGGTAGTGGAAACATCGACAGTTTTGTACACAAGGTTCGTGCAGCTCTTAGCAAAGGAGATATTGATGGTGCAAGAAAGGAATGTGAACGTCAGAAAGGTTCCATTGCTGCGGTTGTCAGTGCAGGTCTAAACACCTATAAACAGATGGAGGCTGAGAAAGGGCTGGATAAAGAGCATAAGATAGCGGCCATTCAAAAAGAAATTGAAGAGGCTACTACACTTGAACTCCCCATGCTTTCCAAAAACCTGATCATCATCTCTACTATTGCTTCTATTGCCACCCTGATGGGACTGCTTGGAACAGTAATCGGTATGATTCGTGCGTTCGCAGCACTTGCGCAAGCCGGAGCTCCGGATGCGATAGCGTTAGCAACAGGTATCTCTGAAGCCCTGATCAATACCGGTCTCGGAATCGGTACTTCTGCTATTGCAATTATCTTTTACAACTACTTCACTAATAAAATTGATTCAATTACTTATGGAATTGATGAAGCCGGATACTCTATTGTCCAGACTTTCACTACCCGTAACTAATTCAATCATTTACTAAACGCTAAAAAAGAGACGTATGCCTAAAGTGAAGATGCCAAAAAAGGGTCCATCCCTCGACATGACGCCGATGGTGGATCTGGCCTTCCTCCTGGTGACGTTCTTCATGCTCACCACCCAGTTTCGCCCGGACGAGCCTGTTATTATTGATTCACCAACCTCCATTTCGGAAAAAATTCTTCCTGAAAAAGTAATGGTTGTCAGTATCGATAAACAGAACCGTATCTTTTTTAATCTGGAAGGCAAGGAACTCCGGAAAAGTATGCTGGAGCAAATGGGTAATAAATATGACGTGAAGTTCGAAGATAACGATTTAAAGAGGTTTTCAGTAATGACCACCTTTGGAATGACTGTTCAACAATTAAAACAGTACCTTCCATTAAACGAGGAAAAACGCAAAGATTTCATGAAGCAAAGTCAGGGAATTCCATTTGACTCACTTAATAATCAACTGGGCGATTGGATTCGCTTTGGTCGATTAGCTGATGCACAAATCAATGGTGAGAAAGACAGGGATAAACAGATGCGATTTGCCATTAAAGGAGATGCTGAAGCTAATTATACCTCTGTTAAACGCGTTATCGATATATTCCAGGAAATGAAGGTGAATCGCTTCAATTTGATTACCTCATTAGAAGATAACCCTAACCAATAATCTTGATCCAAGAAAATGGCAGAAGTACAAAGCAACGAACAGGACTCCGGGAAGAAAGGGGGGAAACATAAAAAAGTCAGAGCTAAAAAGCAGAGTACGCACATCGATATGACTCCGATGGTGGATCTGGCCTTCCTGCTCCTGACGTTTTTCATGATGACCACTACCTTTGGTAAGCCAAAGACCATGGAGATCAATATGCCCGTGAAGCCTGAGAATGAAACTAAAACAGAAGTGAATAACGCGGTAACTGTTTTGCTCAGTGGTGATAATAATATCTACTGGTATTTTGGAGAATTAAAACCGGAAACTACACTTACGCCTACCAATTATTCAAATGATGGCCTGCGAAAGGTGTTTTTGGACTACAACAAATATGCGTTTGATAAAATCATGCAACTTCGCAAAGAGGGGGTAGCCAACAACGTTGCGGATACCACCTTAAAGCGATTAGAAGTAGATGTGAAGGGAGAAAAAAAGGCGCTCATGGTGCTGGTGAAAGCGGACGACAAAGCTTCCTATAAAAATGTAGTGGATGTTTTAGACGAACTCAATATCACCATGGTAGGCAAATATGCGATTGTTGATTTAGCACAGCAGGAATTTGAAATGATTAACAAACTCAACCCGGCAAAATAATATGGCTAAGATGTTTGAACCCGCCTGGGATGATGCCATTAATTCTGAAAGGAATGAATTGGTGTTTGAAAACCGAAACAAAGAATTCGGCGCCTATCCTATTCGCAAGAGTTATACCCGTACCATATCGAGAGCTCTTGGTATTTCGCTGCTGTTTTTTACGGTCTTGATCAGCTTACCTGTTGTTGTGAGATTAATTAGTGGATATGAGGTAGAAAAGAGCGATAAACCGGTAGAAGTGACTGTAGAATTAAAGGAACCACCTCCTATTGATGAAAACGAACCGCCACCACCGCCTCCTCCTCCTCCACCACCCACTATCGAGACTGTGAAATTTACACCTCCCGTAGTAGTAGACAGAGAGATTGAAGATGAAGACCAACCACCTCCACAGGAAGAACTGAGTGAAACTAACGTTGGTGTAGTAACGCAGGAAGGCGATGATAATGCCACAGAACTGCCTCCTGAAGAACCGGTAGCAGATCCGGATGCAGGAAAAGTATTTACATACGTAGAAGAACAACCTACTTTTCCCGGTGGTGAAGCTTCGATGTATGAGTATTTGCAAAAAAATATTAAATATCCTCCTCTTGCACGTGAAAATGGAATCACCGGTCGTGTATATATGACGTTTGTGGTAGGACCGGATGGAGATATTCGCGAAGTAAAAGTGCTTCGAGGTATTGGCGCCGGATGTGATGAAGAAGCCATTCGTGTTGTAAAATCAATGCCTAAGTGGAAACCCGGTAAGCAGAACGGACGATCCGTAAACGTTCAGTTCAATATGCCGATCAATTTTACTTTAAAATAGAAAATCACACTTTAAAAGAACCCCGTTTCCTAAAGGAGACGGGGTTCTTTCGTTAAGGCATTTTGCAGTTTCCTGTTGATTTTGGTGAACAAAGTGCAATTTTTCTTTCACTCTATGCATGGCAAAGGACATCGACCTTTAAATACAGCGTTGAACGAAATCCGTATATTTGCCTATGGCAAAAACCCCCGTCCTCTATTATTTCACTTTAGTGATGACCGGCTTGTATGTTGTGCTTGGTTTAATTGTAATGTTTGCCCCCCAGGTGGAGAACTTTTTACCGGGATGGAAACATTGGGTGTTGGGAGCCATGCTGATTGTTTACGCATTTATCCGTTACCGCAGACTGCAGGCGATAAAAAACAATATGGAACAAAAATTAAATGAAGCAAATCGTGAGCAAGATTAATTTGCATTATCGGAAAGCAGTTCTGACAAGTCATCCTGAGAAGCCACTTAATAACGAAAAGATAAAATGGAAACTCCTAACTTTCTGATTATTTCTGATCTTTGTACAGAGAATAAATACGGTACTTTTACGTTTAAATACTAAGCATGAAAAATACAATTATCCCTCTAATGCTGTTTGGTATTTTTTTTTCCTGTGGCACTGATTTCAACAAGCCCTACAGCGACACCCCTACTTCCGGTAACGTTAAAATTGCCGGCGATGAAACGTTAGAACCCTTATTGGATGCCACCGCAGATACCTTTATGGGATTATATCGCTATGCCAAATTAAATGTGACTTACAAATCGGAGTCCGCTTGCTTTGCTGATTTGCTGAATGATTCCGTAAAAGTTATTCTCGCTACCCGAAAATTAAATTCAAAAGAAGAAGACTTTTTCAAATCAAAACAACTCATCCCCCTCACCACGACAGTAGCCATTGACGCGCTTGCGCTGATTGTCAACCGGGAAAATGCGGACACGCTACTGCAACTGGATCAATTGAAGCAAATCCTAACCGGAAAAATGAGTGATTGGAAAGACATTCATCCCAATTCAACATTAGGGAAATTGAGTTTCGTATTTGACAACAACGGATCTTCTACTGTTCGGTTTCTAAGTGATAGCTTAATGAACGGCAGTATGAATTTTCCTGATTTTTGTTTTGCCGTAAAATCGAATGCTCAAGTCATCGACTACGTAGAACAAAACAAAAATGCCATTGGGGTGATAGGAGTAAATTGGATCAGTGACAGAGATGATCCTAAGATGCTTAGCTTTAGCAAACGCATCAATGTCGTATGGATCAGCACTGTAAAAGACCCTGTTTATCCGGATAATTATTTTGGTCCCTTTCAAGCCTATATGTATACAGGTGATTACCCACTCAAGCGTGAAGTTTACATGATCAACCGTGAGGGCAGGAACGGACTTGGCACAGGCTTTGTCTCCTTCTTCGCCGGCGAACAAGGACAACGCATTGTAAGACTATCCGGCCTCTTGCCATCATCGCCTTATACCAGAGATATTAAATTAAATTAAACTAAAATTTACTAAGTGAAACAACAAATAATAATGAAACATATTCTTCTCTTAAGTACCGTACTTGCATTCACCATTTCCTCAAAGGCACAAACATTAAAAGATGCCATACAATTGAACGAAAATGAGCAGCAAGAAGAGGCAGCTGCTTTATATCAGCAACTCATCATCAAAGAGCCGGCAAACGGAACTATTTATTACTACTATGGTGAAAACTTCATTGATGCTGAACAACCCGAGAAAGCAATAGATGTATTCAAAAAAGGACTTGAGAAAGATCCTGCCAATCCCCTAAACCTTATTGGGCAGGCAGAGCTTAAATTAATGACCGGCGATGTGAATGGTGGCAAAACCCTCATCGATCTGGCTGTAAAAAATGCTGCCGGAAAAAATGCATTGGTACTAATGGAAGCGGGAGAAGCTTTTATGCGTTATAAAAAGGACAAGACCTGATTAGTGCTCAAACTTATCTTGAAACAGCAGCTAAAATGGATCCCAAAAATCCGGAAGTATATAACTTGCTAGGCGACCTGTATTCTGAATTAAACAATGGCACTATGGCAGCGACGAACTACAACAAAGCGCTGGACATAGATAAAAATCAGGTAAAAGCATTATTACATAAAGGACAACTTTATAAACGTTCTACCAACTACGATGGTGCAAAAATTGAGTTTGAAAATACACTGAAAATCAACCCCAATTTTGCCCCTGCCTACCGTGAATTGGGAGAAGTATATTTTAAGCAACGGCAGATTGAGAAAGCAAAGGAAAACTATAAAAAGTACCTTGAACTTTCTAAAAACAATACCATGGCCCGTTTGCGCTATGCTTTTTTCCTTCACGAAAGCGATGATAATCCAAGTGCACAAGCAGAAATTAATATTATTACCCGTGTTGACTCCACCAATCTTTATATGATGCGCATCATGTCCTATGTGGCTTATGAAGTTAACCTTAATGACACTGCATTGAAAACCATTGCCAAGGTATTTGAACTTACTGAAACAGATACCAGCAGACGTATCGGAAGAGATTATGCCTACTATGGTAAAGCACTGGCGAAAGCAGGTAATGACTCTTTAGGAACTGATTATCTTTTCAGAGCAATTGCCTTTGATCAGAAAAATGGCGATTTATACGATGACCTGGGAAAGATGGCGATGAAAGCGAAAAAATATGATGTTGCTGCAAAAGCATATCAGGATAAAATAGCAAATGTCAGCAAGGTTACCAGCGGTGACTTCTTCAGCTGGGGACGAGCGTTGTACTCTGCAAAAATGTATACAGAAGCCGACAGTGCTTTCAGTAAAGTGACCGAGCTAAGCCCAACCTGGCCCAATGGTTACCTCTATCGTGGTCGTGCCAACGGACAACTGGACTCTTCTTTTACTTCTCTTTCTGCCGTGCCACATTATCAAAAATATATTGATCTGATATCAGCCGATTCTGCTAATGTTGTTAAGTTTGGCAAGGAACTCATTGAAGCCAATAGTTATATCGCGTTTGCCTATCTCAAACAAAAAGACTGCGACAATTCATTAATTTATTGGAAAAATGTTCTCGCGCTTGATCCGAAAATTCAGCAAGCCATCGATGCCATAAAAATTATTAAAGAATCCAAAGATTGTAAGTAAAACCATTCCTAAGAATCAGTGAGTCGATGCCGGGTCACTGATTCTTTTTTATAGCATTTAACTACACTAAAAAACAGCTTTACTCATTAATAGCGCTCTTCCCCTTTTTCTGCATTAAAAAAACTCATCAATTCATCAATTCATTAATTCATCAATTGGTCCCTTCAGCCTTCGACCTCGTTTTCACCTTCAAATTTAAAGCCCAGTCGTTTTCCGGTAGTAATTGAACTTTGCATGGTGTTGACCATCGCCTGAAAAACAGTTATCTCCTTCATGGCGTCAAAGGGAGGAACATTTACATCAATATCAAGACTAAAAGAAATACAACTTTCTACAAAAGTGCGGAGGAGGTTGTCGTTGACTTTCGTAGCTGCATAATCGTTATACAGAATACCCAACTGCCGTTTTCCTTCCACGAAGAAGTTGCCTTCTCTATTAATGAACATTCTACCCACCAAATGTCCTACATCATTTTTGCGATCAAACTTAAAGGAATCGGAAAGGAAATTGTAAATACTGATCATTCCAACCGTCGCCCGGCTATTATCCAGGCTTACATACGAGCTCTTCCAAACCGGATGTGCGGGCTCAAACACAAAAGCATTGGTATGCATTATGAATATGAGTAAGTCTTCTGCCACTTTAATTTCCGCTTCAAAAGTTCCGCGATCTTTGTATTGAATTTTTATCCGCGGATCCGCCTTCACCATTTCCTGTTTCAGATCACTTTCAATGCGCTGAATGACTACTTTAAGTTGTTGCATCACCTCAAAAGTTTTGTCCGTGACATCTTTTGCCAATCCGCCTTTCGACAAAATGGATGCAACAAGCTTTGATTTTTCTTCTGACATATCACGTTTACTTTAAGGCAATAATACTTCGACCATTTTACATCACCAAATCAACTTATAGGGTGGTGATGAACAGGGCTTACTAACTAATAGGCTCTGGCAAAAACTACTCTTTGAGTAGAAGGATTACCGGTAAGAATACATTTACCGGCTTCCATTTTATTATTTAAAGGAATGCAGCGGATAGTAGCCTTTGTCATTTCCTTAATCTTTAACTCCGTTTCGGAAGTACCATCCCAATGGGCATAGATGAATCCACCTTTCTCATCAAGAATTTTGTTAAACTCTTCCCATGAATCGGCACGGAAGGTATTTTCATCACGGAACGTCATGGCCTTTTTATAAATATTATCCTGAATCTGGCTGAGCAAATGATCTATTTTCACATCCAGATCCATAATCTGATACACCGCTTTTTCCTTTGTATCGCGACGTGCTACTTCCACCGTACCATTTTCCATATCTCTTGGTCCTATGGCGACACGAACAGGAACACCTTTGAGTTCATATTCAGCAAACTTCCATCCCGGTTTATGGGTATCTCTGTTATCATATTTCACACTGATACCCTTCACCTGGAGCGACTTCTTCAAAGGCTCGACGAAAGCATTTATTTGCTCCAATTGTTCCGCATTTTTATAAATCGGAACAATCACCACCTGGATGGGAGCCAAACGAGGAGGAAGAACCAAACCACTATCATCGCTATGCGACATAATAAGTGCTCCCATCAATCGGGTAGAGACACCCCAGGAAGTGGCCCAAACAAAATCCTGTTTCCCCTCCTTATTGGTAAACTTCACGTCAAAAGCTTTTGCGAAATTCTGACCCAGAAAGTGAGAAGTACCTGCCTGTAAGGCCTTTCCATCCTGCATCAGCGCCTCAATACACAAGGTATCGAGTGCTCCTGCAAAACGCTCATTTGCTGTTTTTGACCCTTTAATCACCGGAATGGCGAGGATTTCTTCAGCAAACTGCGCATAAACATCGAGCATCTGATTCGTTTCGGCAATTGCTTCTTCTGCCGTGGCATGAGCAGTATGGCCTTCCTGCCAGAGAAATTCGGCAGTACGAAGGAACAATCGGGTACGCATTTCCCAACGCACCACATTTGCCCATTGGTTGATCAAAATAGGTAAATCCCGGTAAGACTGAATCCAGCCGCGGTAAGTATTCCAGATGATGGTTTCAGAAGTTGGACGCACGATGAGTTCTTCTTCCAGTTTCGCATCTTCATCTACAATAATTCCACCACCGTTAGGATCGTTCTTCAACCGGTAATGCGTTACGACAGCACATTCCTTCGCAAAGCCCTCCACATGGCTGGCTTCTTTGGAGAAAAATGATTTTGGGATGAAGAGCGGAAAGTAGGCATTCACATGCCCGGTATCTTTAAATCGCTTATCCAGGTCTTGCTGCATACGTTCCCAAATGGCATAACCATAGGGTTTTATCACCATACACCCTCTCACAGCTGAGTTTTCAGCCAGATCAGCCTTGATCACCAGGTCCTGGTACCACTGGGAATAATTTTCATTTCTCGACGTTAGTTGTTCACTCATATCCTGTTTATCTTTACAATCTTTGGCATTGTGTTTGCCTGCGCATTCAGGCAACAAAAGTGGAAAACTGACCGCACATTGCCAATCTAAATTAAACTAAAGAAGTATTAACTTATCAAATATTCGGTCAAAAGAATAAAAGGAGGAAAATCATGAAAAAGGTAACATTCGCATTCATTTCAGCCGCCATTGCTTTCAGTTCCTGTTCATCGGGAAGAATGGCCGGTCGTGATTACGATGATGTGTATTATTCAAACCGTGATGCAAGAGCTGAAGACTATAACCGTGGCTCAAATGATGCTCAGCAAAACTCATCCAATACCAGAGTGGAGGATTATACACCATCACAGCAGCAGTCCAACGATTATCAGGGCGATGAAGGCCAAAACAATGGTGGTTATGATAACCGCAATGACAATAACCGTTTTCAAAATAACACTGATCAACCGGACTATTCAAACACCGAAACGGATCAGGATGGAAATACCTACATCACCAACAACTACTACAACGACGATGATTATTACGACTATGCTTACTCGGCACGTATTCGTCGATTTTACCATCCGGTAGGTTGGAATTATTATGATCCTTTTTACACCAATATGTACTGGTATGATTACAATCCCTATTCATGGGGCGTTAGTTTATACTGTACATACAACTGGTGGAGACCAAATATCTATGCCGGCTGGGGATGGAATTCAGGTTGGAATATTGGCTTCGGCTACGGACCTTCCATCGGCTGGGGAAATCCCTGGGGAAATCCTTGGGGGAATCCGTGGGGCAACCAATGGGGCTGGGGTGGATACGGTGGCGGATTTAATAACGGCTACTGGAACGGTTTCAATCAAGGTTACATGAACGGCTATTACGCCGGATTATACAATGGTACATTTAATCCCTATTACTTCAACAGTCTTGACAATCACAGTTATTACTATGGTCCAAGAAACGGAAGAAACAATGTAGCGAACAATGTACCGGGTGGCAGAAGTGTAGGTGAGATTTATGGCCGTTCACTTGCCGCAGAAAATCCAAAGTCTCCAAGAAGCGAAACTGCATTTGATGGTACAGCTGCGATGGGTCGACCAAAAAGAGAAATCAAATCACTGAGCAGCGAATTATCACCTCGAAACACCTCTGCCAGTGAATCTCAAGGGAAACCGAAGATTAACAGAAATGATAGTAAGAGTATCACTAATGGGAATTCTGAAATAGCCAACCCTCGTTCAAACACTCCGAAAGGAACCGTGAATGACGAAACAGGTCCAAGGTCCACACCAAGAAATTCCAACTCTGAAATTGCTAATCCCGGCGCAACTCCTAAAGACAATACAAACCCTCGCTCCACTAATCCTAAGGATAGAAACAATAGTGAAACCATTGTTCCATCCAATACACCGAAAAACTCAAACTCAGGAGATGTGAAGAATCCGGTGAGGAATAACTCTTCAAGAGATAATGACAATTACACTCCAAGAGACAATAGTCCAAAATCCATCACTCCGAGGAATACAACACCAAAAAGTAATGACGGCTATACTCCGAGAAATAACCCGGGCATGAGCACTCCCCGTAATAACGACGGATACACTCCACGAAATAACAATCCCGGCTATAGCAATCCGAGAGATTCAAGGAATGAAACTTCTCCCCGTCAGAACTACTCCACTCCAAAATCTTCTACTCCTTCCAAAGACAGGAACCAATATTCAAATCCTCCTTCCAGAGACAGCAGAACGAATCAGCGTTACGAAAGCACTCCGCCTAAAAGCAACAGAAACAACAATACCTACAGCGCACCCTCTTCGCCCGGTCGTCAGGAAATCCGGAATTCGAATCGAAGCAGCAGCCCCTCTTATAGTGCTCCTACTCCATCCAACAACCGCAGTTCCTCGCCGTCCGGTGGTGACAGAAGCGCCCCTTCGTCAGGCGGAAGAAACAGAAGATAATAAAAAATTGTTTATCCTTCAATTGTTGTGACCGGCATTGAAGTTTATAATAAGGCTGCAAAAAAATCATTGTACACATCAATAAATTCTTGAAACTGTACAATGACTAAAATTTGCAGCCTTTATATTTGTCCAAATAATTCATCACCAAAATGAAAAATAAATTAATCACCGGAATAGCTGCTTTTCTAATCTCCGCAACTGCCCATGCACAAACAGATGCGGATATTTTACGATTCAGTATGTTAAATTATGGTAGCACCGCTCGTTCATTGGGAATGGGAAATTCCTTTGGTGCCCTTGGTGCAGACTTCAGTACATTAGCCATCAATCCTGCGGGAATTGCTTTATACAGAAAATCAGAATTTAGTGTGAGTCCACTTTTTTCAAACCGGAACATAAATTCGGAATACATAAAGAATAATACCAGCGACAACTATTTCAAATTTGCATTTGGTAATTTGGGTATGGTTTGGGCAGGTAGTCGCGATAAGGAATCATCACCATGGAAAGGATTTGCATTTGGAATCGGTTACAATAAAACGAATGATTTTTCTTCCCGATACATCGCCGAAGCAGGAAACGCAAAAAACTCCCTTCTCGATAACTATATGGAACAACTGAATGGTGTTGATCCGGATGATATCCCTTCTTTCTACCCTTTTGACATTGATCTGGCCTGGCAAACTTATCTCATAGATACTATTGATGATGCAGGAACACCTTACTATTATTCTGCGCTACCCTTTGCCGGAGCTTTGCAACGGAAAACAGTGGAGACCAGAGGCGGCCAGGGCGAGTGGGATTTTACTTTCGGAGGAAATTACGAGGACATGTTTTTCTTCGGACTTACTCTGGGTGTAACAACGCTTCGCTACTTTGAAGAGAGCACCTGGGAAGAAAGAGATGATCAGGATACAATTCCCTACTTTGAAAGCTACCAATACAATCAAACACTTGAAACAAGTGGCAGTGGAATAAATGTTAAAGCAGGTTTCATTTTTAAACCTGCGGATGCCTTTCGTTTAGGGTTGGCGATACATTCACCGACCTGGCATTCGCTGGTTGACGAGTATTCTACCTCAATAAAAACTGACTTAGAGGATGGAGTAATACGCGACTATACCGGTCCTGTATTTGTTCCTTTTGATTATAATATTACGACGCCATTCCGTGTTATCACCAGTATGGGCATTATAATCGGAAAACAAATGGCATTCAATGTCGATTATGAATTCCTTGACTATAGTCAGGGAAGGATTCGTCCGGTAAATAGAAGCTTTGCTTCTGACTTCACTCCCGTCAATAAAGCAATGCGTTCCAAATACACCGCCTCTCATAATTTAAGGGCCGGATTAGAGTGGAGATTTGAACAACTTCGTTTCAGAGCCGGAGGATACTATTCCACCTCACCATTTGAATCTGCATTAAGAATATCAGACGATACAGACTTAAGTCGTTACGGCATTACCGGGGGATTGGGGTTTAGAGAGAAAAAATATTATGTAGATCTGGCTTATGCATGGTCAAAATCCGGTTCCTACTTACTTCCTTACTCTCTGAACAATCAAACCACTGAAGGAATCACATTCAGTCAGACAGATAACAGAGTCCTGATAACCGTAGGATTCTTATTCTAATACCATTATTATATATATTCCGGCCGGTCACTATTCCCAATGGAAATTGACCGGCTTTTTTATGTAGTTATGGAAGCATTTTAAACTCTATATCATCTATCCAGACTTGTTCTTTAGCGGGATTATAAAAATATACACTGACAATATCATCCGGTAAAATTTCTTCCTGAAACTTATAGCCGGAATAGAAAGTTGTCCATTCCCCCTTTTTTGAAGGATATAAACTTAAGTTATACCCTCTCCATATTAATGATGTGCCATTTCTATCGATAGAGATGACCGCCTTAAGTTCTGTCAATGAATCCAATGAAAAATACCTGCACTTTAATTGAAAGGTACTGCCCTTTCTACATCCGATATTCTCCGCTCTGTCCTTAATTCCCGGACTAAACTCCATCGCTTCGTTCAATTGCATGCAAAATTTACCTGAAAAGGAAACACTATCCGTTTTAAACAAAGAATCAGATGTCCAGTTATTGTCCTCAAATCCTGAATGTACTTCATACAAAGAAACAGGCCTTGTGACTCTATTCAATGTACTGTCCTTTGAATAAACAAGAACACCTGCATTAAAAAAAGAATCCTTTTCAATAAGATAAGGGAAAACTTCCTCTATAATCATTTCTGTTTCCGGAGCATGATAATTATTAGACCAGGCGTGAATAAAACAATCAGCCTCTGTTTCCGCTACTATTTTTTTCAATTCCAGAAAATGTTCCGGTCTGTTGCAAATAAATTGTTTGAATTGCACTTTCGGTTTCAGGCTTTCTGAATAATACAAAATATAATCCGGGTGAATAACATTCACCGTCGCCACCGGATTCTCATCTCTGTACTTCACTGTATACCGGGCACATCGTTCCGCAACATTACTGAAAAGGGGCAAAAAACTGCCAGGAATAAAACCCATTTGCAACTACTGTACTGAAAACGGTGGCAAGAAACACCACTACTATCAACAAATATTCCCTCGCTTTGAAACTAACGGGAGTAAACCAGGAAAACATCCATAAAATCAAAAACGGAAAGCTGAAGAGTAGAATAGAATACTGAAAGACCGGATTGACGAATACAGAATAGAAATAGGCGATCAATGCAGGGAGAGCAAAAAAAGCAAATGCTGCTATATGACGTGTAGTCCGGGAGGATTGATTTTTATAGCGCAGGAACATCACCACTGCAGCCGAAAATAAAAAGAAAAAAAGTCCAATACTGTCGTTCAGGCAAAATAAAATATATTTCCACAATGCATCCTTTTCAGGAGGACCGAGCCAACCTTCCGGTCCTCCCAATCCACCAATACTAAATTGGGAAATAAATACATTCCCATTGGGAATATACAATACCATCATGGCAATGCCACAACCGATATAATATTTCCATGCCGCTTTTTTCAAATAAAAAAACCCAAAGAGTCCAACTATTCCCGCAAACATAAAACTGAAATAATGCGAGTACATACACCCTACTCCACCTACGATAAACAACAAGCCATTCTTCCATTTCCACGCTACATCCTTCCAAACAATATTTGACCAGGCATAGACGGTAAGGAGACTAAAAAATAGTCCCGGGCTATAGGGCCGCGCCAGTTGTGCATACAATATCGGAAACTGAAGCGCAGAAAATACAGCTGTTGCCATCACTGCCGCGGGCTTCCCAAAGAAATTTCGTCCTGTCAAATAAAATAAGGGGATTGAAAAAATTCCGAAAATCACAAAGGGCAAACGAACAGCAGTTACCGAATTACCGAAGAGATGCGTCCACATCCATAAAAAGGACTGTACACCGATCGGATGCATATCATTGGTGCGAACACCTTTTTCAATCATCTCGCCATACGTATCATACTTCAAACGTGTAAGAGCACTTAGTTCATCATTACTGAGTGACCATTCGTTGAAATTATAAAATCGCAATGCAGCTCCTGTAGTAATCAGGAGGATGGCCAGTTTATCTTCTATGGATAATTTCATTGTACGCGTAATCAGATCATCTCACTTTCCTCTGGCACATCACCTCGTAGAGGATCATGCCGGCGGAGACTGAAACATTATACGATGCCACTGAGCCGGCCATAGGCAACCGCACCAACGCATCGCAGCGCTTGATGTACTCATGTGAAACACCGTTCTCCTCACTCCCCATTATTATAGCGAGAGGGCCCGTTAGATCTGCTTCCCGCGCAGGCAGTTCCGCTTTTTCCGTACAAGCTACAATTTTAACTCCTGACGCTTTAAGGAAATCAAGAGTTTGCTTTAAATTATCCTCTCTGCAAACAGGCAAGTGATGCAATGCGCCGGCACTTGTTTTCACAGCATCACTATTAATCAACGCTGAACCACGTGATGGAATAATCAATGCGTGCACCCTGGAGCATTCGGCAGTACGGGCGATGGCACCTAAATTCCGGGTATCCGTAATTCTGTCAAGGACCATCAGCAAGGGCACCTTTCCTTCTTCGAACAATACCGGAACAATATCCTCAGTTTTATAGTAAGCTACTGTGGAAAGATAAGCGATAACGCCCTGATGATTACTGCGGGTAAGACGGTTCAATTTCTCGGAGGGCACACCTTGAAAATGCAACCCGGCATCCTTCAAGGCTTCTTTCAATTCACGGATCAAGGGATTATTCAATCCATTCTGTAAAAAAACTCTTTCTATTTCCTTTCCGGAATTCAGTGCTTCAATTACGGCTCTAGTCCCGTAAATCATTACCAATTCATCATCCTGACTATTCATAGTGACTCTTTATCAATTTTCATTTACAATTCTTCCTTGTCTCCACTGATCAACGGCAATATACCATACATTTTCATAGAGCGGTTGTCTGATCAATGCATAATCATTTTCCGTAAACGGATTATTCATTTTTCGAAACAAAAAGAGCATATCCGGAAAGCCGGGAATATTCGAATATGTCCATTGCTCTGTTTCTGCATTGCGGTATACCGACTGTGGCTTACCGAAAATCATATGAATCATTCCCCGATCCGTTTTCCATCCTTCCAGATAGGAACTGAACAAGCGATTTGCCTCCTGCACCCGGTTATAATAAGAGCGAATAAGGTTTCGGGCCCTTTCGGGTTGCCCCCCGATTTCCAGCCAGAATCTATCAAGAGCCGCCTTCTTATCTGCCTCATTCATCAGCTGAAGGTATTCCTTTCTTGTGGTGATATACCGTGTCGATTCAATCAATTGTTCAGCTCGTGTTACTTTCGGGAAATCTGCATCAAAGCGACTCACTGTAAATCCTTCAATTCCCGATGTATCTGATTGAAAAAAATAAATTCCATTTTTTCTTAAAACCAGTTCATTCAGATCACTTCTATACAATTTAAAAACGCTATCTGATCTCATTTCAAAAACCGGGTCATCCACCACTCTAAAAGGCAAAATAGCCAGTGGATATTCTTTAAAATAACACCTTACCCAAAAGGAATCAAAAGATAAACTACCCGGATCCAACTTTAATTTCCCACTTCCGCTTACATAATTTTCGAAGACAGGATTCCCTGTTGAATCTGAAAACAAAACCCGTTGTTGGGAAATAACTTTCACCCCTTTTAGAGGAATATGTCTTTGCGCTTCAGTATTTCTATGGACATCGCGAAATACTAATTTTAATATCAAACGACTTTCTGCTATAAACTTTACATCCACGGCTCCGCTAAAAGGCGCATTCTCAGCCGGTGATTCAACCTGAAAATTTACGGAGCCCGAATCCACTATTTGCGAAGATGAATAGGAGCTATAAAACGCATATTCCAGGTTCAACAAGGCCATAAACTTATCTCCTACATTTTTAAACAAAAGGCCTTTATCAGGTATAGAAAATAAAATTCTTAAACTATCATCAGCAAATTGAAACGCCGTCACTTGTGGAGCTAAATAATCACCGGAATAGGAAAATTGAGCTGAGAGGTTTTCATTCTTTAGCTTAACAGAAGACGCACAACCTCCTAATATAAAAAGAATCAGAAAAAAGAAAAAGGGCACTCTCGTTTTATATAAACGAAACAATAACAGCCCTACAAATTTCATGGTGTTCATACTGTCCATTTTCATGACAATGGAGTTGATTCAGCAGAAGCATTCTCATCTGTATTATCTATATCTTCAGTTCTTTCAATCAGCTTTTGATTGATCTGCTTTGTCGTTTTAACTCCCAGCTTTCGAAGATTCTCCACACGCGAAATCAGGTTTCCACGTCCGAGATGCAGCTTATTCATTGTACCCTCATAGGCAGACTGAGCATCTTGCATTTTTTTACCTACGGAAACCATATCATCAATGAGCGAAACGAATTTATCGTATAAATCTCCTGATTGACGGGCAATTTCCACGGCATTTTTATTTTGGTATTCCAGGCGCCAAATACTGGCAATGGTACGAAGAGTAGCAAGTAACGTTGATGTAGTAACGATAACAATATTCCGTTCAAAAGCTTCATTAAAGAGTTCCTGATCCTGTTCTACTGCCAGGGCAAAGGCAGGTTCAACGGGAATAAACAACAGCACAAAATCGAGAGTATTGATTTCGTAGAGAGACTGATAATTCTTTCCACTTAAATCCTTGATATGTTTACGCACAGAGGAGAGGTGTTCACGCAAGGCGATTACTTTAGCCGCTTCATCCTCAACATTGCAATAACGTTCATAGGCGATTAAGGAAACTTTAGCATCTACTACCAAACTACGACCTTCCGGTAAAGAGATCACTACATCGGGTTGGAGTCTTCGGCCATCGTCAGCGGTCATACTGGATTGGGTAAAATATTCTCTGCCCTTTACGAGCCCAGAACGTTCCAGAATTTTTCAAGGATCATCTCGCCCCAGTTGCCCTGCGTTTTCGCCTGACCTTTCAAGGCGGAAACAAGATTTCGGGCCTCATCGCCAATGGATTTATTCAAGGTTTGAAGCTGACCTAATTGTTCCCGTAAACTTTGGTGTTCTTTAATTCGCTCCTCATGCGTTTGACGCACCTGCGTTTCAAATTTTTCAATCTTATCTCTCAAAGGGCTCAGGATATCATCCAGCTTCGTTTTATGATCTTCCTGGATCCGCTGTGAATTCTTCAAAACAATTTCTGAAGCAATCGTACTAAACTGTTCTTTCATGAGTTGACGGAGATTTTCCAACTCCGCCCGGTGTTCCTTCAGCCGGTCTTCCATAGCTACAACAGAGGACTCCGCTTTGATCTTTAACGAAAGAGCATCATTCAATTCCTGACGGAGAGAAATTCCGGCATCGGCAACTTTCTCCAACTCCCTGCGAACATCTTCGAGTTGCTGCAATGCGACTGCTAATTTCTTGTCAGACTCCATCAATAAAATGGGATCTACACCTTTAGCCTGACGAAGTCGAAGGTAAAGCCAAACTATGAGGCTTCCGATACAAATACCTGCTAACAAATAAATCAGATTCATATTAAACAAAGATAATGAATAGTAAAGCAACCGGATCTCCAAAACCTACTTCGTGCGAGAAGCTATTGATCAGTTCAGGGTTCCATTTCAGGGAGTGCATCCAAAAACTCGAACTTCTCATTCGTCTTTCTCAAACAATAATGTTCATGGCCATTACTTAAAACGAAGTAGGGTACATCCAACGACATATTATATCGGGCCGCCTGCAAGAATGTTTCCTGAGAAATTTTCACTGAAGATGCTTTGCATTCAGCAATCAACCAGGGGCGGCCATTTCTGTTATAGACCACAATGTCAGCCCGTTGAGAAAGTCCATTGACATCAATTTTCTTCTCAACCGCCATCAGTGAAAGGGGATAGAAAAAAACATCCGTCATGAACCGGACCAGGTTCTGTCGTACCCATTCCTCCGGTGACAACGCCACAAATCTCTTCCTGACAGAGTCAAAAATTTGCTTACTTTGCCCTTGCGTACGAACTCTGAAGGAAAAATCCGGGAAATTCAGGTGTTCTAATGACCACTCATCCATATTCCAAAATTAAAGCAAACAGCTATATCCTCTTATACTTTAAAAATTTCTCAAGTAAACATGAAGAGTAAAAAAGAAATTGTTGAAAACTGGCTACCACGCTACACTGGTGAAAAATTGAAAATTTCGGTAAATACATATTACTAACTAATTTTCAACTTTATGTAGACCTTTTTGCCAAATGGCATAAGGTAAAAGTCATTGGAATTGGTAAACCGATGACGTGTGCGACCGCGAATGATATTACCATCATAAATTTTGGAATGGGTAGTGCTAATTCTGCAACGATGATGGATTTATTAAGTGCCATTAAGCCGAAAGCCTGCTTATTCCTGGGAAAATGCGGAGGCTTAAAGAAGAAGAATAAGGTAGGAGATCTCATCTTACCGATAGCTGCCATCAGAGGGGAAGGAACGTCAAACGACTACCTTCCTCCGGAAGTACCCGCATTGCCTGCATTTAGTTTGCAAAAGGCGGTTTCTACCACGATTCGGAATTTCGGAAAAGATTACTGGACAGGTACTGTTTACACTACTAACCGAAGGGTATGGGAGCACGATACGGAATTCAAAAGATATTTAACAAAATTGAGGTGTATGGCTATAGACATGGAGACCGCCACCATTTTTATCACCGGTTTTGCCAATCAGATTCCTACAGGTGCGCTATTACTTGTTTCAGATCAACCGATGATTCCCGAAGGAATTAAAACCGCAGAAAGCGATTCGAATGTCACCAAAAAATTTGTGGAAGATCATATTAAGATTGGCATATCGGCAATCAATGAATTAATAAACAATGGCCTCACGGTTAAGCATCTTAAATTTTAAGATGAATACTGCTCACTATCAACGCCAGCAACACTAATAAAAAAGAGAAAAAGTACCAATGGGACTAAAATCTTTTGAAGAGATCAGAAGAGATTTGAAGAATAAAATATACTATCCGGTATATCTTCTTCAGGGAGATGAACCTTATTACATAGATCAACTGAGTCATCTTATTGAAAACGGTGTTTTAGATGAAATGGAGAAGGAATTTAACCAGACCGTACTCTACGGTAAGGACTGTGACCCCATGCAGCTGGTAAGTGCCGCCAAACGTTTTCCAATGATGTCAAATTATCAGGTCATCATTGTTAAAGAAGCGCAAGAAATAAAGGCCTTTTTTCCGAAAGCTAAAAACAAAGAAGACGAGAAAAAAGAAGAGAAAGAAAATGCGGGACCACTTGCCAACTATCTTGCAAATCCACAACCTTCCACGCTATTGGTATTATGTGTAAAATATAAATCAATAGATAAGCGGGGCAAGATCTATAAGGCCATTGAGAAAAACGGTGTCGTTTTTGAAATGAAAAAGTTATACGATGACAAGCTCCCAAAATGGATTGAAGATTATCTGGCAGAAAAGAAAATGAAAATAAGTCCCAATGCATCGCTGCTAATGGCGGAGCATCTGGGCAATGATTTATCAAGGATAGCCAATGAATGTGATAAGTTATTAATCAACATCAAAGCCGGAGAAACCATCGATCTCAAGCATATTGAACAGTTCATCGGCGTGAGTAAAGAGTTTAATATTTTTGAACTTTTGAAAGCATTAGGCCGAAAAGATGTTTTAAAGAGTAATAAAATAGCCAACTATTTTAAAGCAAATCCAAAGAGTTGTCCGATGCCGCTGACGATGGCGAATCTTTATAATTTTTTTTCCAAAACACTCTTGTATCATTCGTTGACCGATAAATCAAGAAACAATGTAGCGACTGCTTTAAAAATTCATTCTTTTCATCTGGACGACTACTTTAGCTGTGCAAAAAACTATTCTCCGGATAAAATTGTTCATGTTTTCAGTGTTCTCCGGGAATATGATTTACGCTCCAAAGGATTGGGAGGAAGCAATCCGGGAGACGGTGATTTGGTGAGAGAAATGGTCTATAAAATTCTACATTAGGTGAATCAGGGTCCCACAAGAATTTCGGTTGTTTCGTATCTGAATGCAAAGCCTTTTTTATATGGCCTTGAGCAAATGGGAAACGCTGCTGCCTTTTCAATAAGCAGTGATATTCCCTCAGTATGTGCAAGCAAATTGATTCATGATGAAACAGACATTGGATTGATACCAGTAGCCATGTTGTCCGCGTTGAAAGAATCCCATATTATTACTTCCTATTGTATAGCTGCAGATGGTCCGGTGGAATCCGTAGTATTGGTTAGTCAGGTACCTCTGGAGGAAATCAGTCAGGTAATACTAGACATGGAATCCAGAACATCCGTTTTATTGGTAAAAATACTTGCTGAAGAATTATGGGGAATTCACCCGGAATGGATAAAGCAGGAGGGTCATCATTCCTTTGAAAATGCCGAGAGTACCGTATCAGCGGTAATGATTGGAGACAAGGCATTAAAGTATAAATCGAAATACCGCTATTGCTATGATTTATCGGAAGGATGGAAAACACTGACGGGACTTCCCTTTGTATTTGCGATTTGGGCCAGCAACAAAAACATTGACCCTGCTATAATTTCACAGTTAGAACATGCATTTTCAGTTGGAACAAATTCGATCGACCGTTTGGTAACAGATCTTGAAAAGGACTATCCGGAAACTGATATCCTAAACTATCTCACTCAAAAAATACGATATACATTAGGGAATAAAGAAATGGAAGCGTTGCAGTCATTTTTAAGTAAAGCACAACGTTTTCAGCAACCGGATTCAGGCGCGGTGATCTCCACCGGCATTAAATAAATTCTCTGTATCGGAAGCAAGTTTATCAATAAGCTTCATCTGAGCAGGACTCAACGACTGAAGCGGCTTTCGCTGTTGCTTGCCAATTTTCTCGTTTGCTGCTTTCGGTTTTTTTCTTTCGGGCATGATGCGAACGATCAGCTGATTCATAAATGTCAGGCGAGCGGCAGGTTCCAGTTGTTGCATAATTTGATTAATCTGCAGGACACAGGCATCCATTGCTTTCTTTAAATCATCATTTGAATTCGCCTTCATGTTTATTCGTTTAGACTTTAAACGAGAAAAAATCACGATTGTTACACTACTTCCGCCTCAGAAAAGAGGGATTCTTCCACGCTCACCTTCTTCACTTTGGGCCATGTAAAAGCAAAAGTTGCACCGGCACCTTTCTCAGATTCCACCCAAATTTTTCCACCTTCTTCTTCAATTATTTTCTTCACAATGGCAAGACCTACTCCACGCGACTCCACTTCATCCCGGGCATTCAAGGTTTGAAAAATGACAAAAATTTTCTCGTGATATCTGGCTTCGATTCCCGGGCCATTATCTTTCACAAAAAACTTCCAGTCTTTTCCCTGGTCTTCAAAACCGATATCCACCTGAATATCTTCCTTATCATTATACTTTACTGCATTATGGATGAGGTTTAAAAATACCTGTTGAAGTTTCACACGTTCAGCCTTCATCACAGGCATCCCCTCTCTTACATTAATGATCGCTTTTTCGGGAGCTCCAATCAACTCGATAGCATCTTTTACTACTTCTTCTGCAGCAAAGGACAAGAGTTCGCCACCTTTCTTAGCCGCCTTGGTATAATCAAGAATGCCATTGATCAGACCTTCCATTCTAACCACACGCCCTTTGATAGTATTAAAATGACCTCTGATATCTTCAGGAAGTCTGTCGGCCATATCCTCTTCAATCCAGCCCGTTAAATTACCAATAGCTCTAAGCGGCGCTTTCAAATCATGAGAAACCACATAGGCGAATTTATCCAGTTCCGAATTGGTTTTCTCCAGATTCTTCATGTACTGATTCATCTTTTCCTCAGCGAGTTTCCTTGGAGTAATATCACTTTCAATGAAAATGAAACGCTCTTCCGTACCATCGTCAGAAACAATAGGTGTCATCGTTATTTGTGTCCAGAACGGAGATTTATCTTTCCTGAACTTTAACAATTCACCGGAGAAGGGAAGATGTTTTTCAATAGCATCCAGCATCCTGTTTAACGTTTCCGGATCAGTCCCTTTGCCGTACAGTAATTCCCTGGGCTTACGTCCGACCACTTCTTCGAAACTATATCCTGTAAGGCGAACGAAACCATCGTTCACCCATTCGGCCACTCCTTTATTATCGGTAATCACGATTGCATTATCGGCCTTACTCGCTACGATAGACAACTTATGCAACTCCTTATTTTTTTCACGCAACTCATTTCGCTGCTCTGTGATTCGTTCAATGACTACATTTTTACCGCTTTCGAGGTAATTCATTTGCGCAGAAAGGATCAACATGGCCAGAAAGAAAGTAGTCAGGTAATCAAAATTGATCATCTCAGAAGAATCCCCAATCAGTACGTTGGAAATATAGGATGTATTCTCAGTGAGGTACCAGAACAGGACTATGTGTACGGCAATTAATCCAAAGACTATTCTTCCCGCAATATTTCCCAGTAACATATACCCAAGCAACATCGTACCTGCCATGTACATAATTGCAGAAGCACGAATTCCACCGGAATAGTAAGAAATCATGTGTAGCGTTGTAAATGCGGCCAGTGTTATGACGTAATAGGCTAATTTATGATTTCGGTGTACAGGCAATAAAAAAAAGTTGGCTACCAGTACCAGATCGAGAAGGCCGATCAGAATGCCGGTAAAGTTGCCCACCTCCACAATAAATGTCGCTTGAAAAAAAAGCATAAAAAATCACGGTTCCTGCAGTTACGGTAGTGGTCCGGAAAAGACGATAGCGTTGACGGGCGATGAGATCATCAGCAGGGATGCTTTGATGATATCTTTCATTATTTTTAAACAACTTCGCTAACATCTTCCGGAATTAAACTAAATATACTTTTGGTTTGAATGAAATAATTATACTTTTGAACAGGTCAATTATCACAACTCCTAATTCTTTACGATAAATGGACATAAGTGGTTACAATAAATTCTAAAAACAAGAACCATGAGTGAAAAACCAGTAACGATTCTACACATTGAAGATGACCAGGTAGATAAAATGGTGATTGACCGTGTTATCAAGCGCCTGAATATTACCAACCAGCTTTTGCATGCACCAAATGGCGAAGAAGCTTTGGATATACTTCGGGGAACCAATGGGAAGACGAAGGCAGATCCGATGCCCAATGTTATTCTTTTAGACATTAACATGCCTAAGATGAATGGATTAGAGTTTTTAAAGGAACTTCGTGCGGATGAAGCCATCAAGTCGATTAGTGTTTTTGTTCTCACCACTTCCAATGATGATGCGGACCGTAAGGAAGCTTATGAGCACAATGTTGCCGGGTATATTTTGAAACCGGTAGACATTGCTCAATTTGAAACCACCTTTCAGGTACTTGCCAATTTTTGGAAAATATGTGAATGGCCATAGGCCACTATGTAAGGTTTTGTGAATTTTCGTTCAAAGAATTTGGCAATTTTTTGAACAAAAAACACCGGATCGCTTCACAGGCAAATCCCGAACACATCAAAGCATTTCATGTTTGACATTTCCTTTTTTTTTTGCAATGGCAGCCTTTTAAAATCAGAATTTCTACTTTGACCCCAGTTTAAAATAGCGCCTAATTTCTTTTATTGACGTTCCATTCTCTTTCATTGCCTGTGGTAGTTGCAATGCTATTTCGTTCAACAATTCGGAGATATCCTCCTTCGTCATATGTAAGGAAAGTGGAATTCGCATACCGGTATTATTATACGAAACGCTTGGGAAAACGGAGAGATTCACATAAAAACCGGCATTCATCAAACGACTCACCATATTGTAACCCATAATCGGCTTACCCAAACAAACGAATTTCACGGGTGAAATATCATCGGAAAGCATTGGAATCTCCAGCATTTTGGCTGTCTGGTTGAAAAACTTAATTCTATCCTGCAATTGCTTTTGCATGGTATAAATATCTGCAGAGAGATGGATTTTTGCAGAAGCGACGGCAGCCCCTAAAACCGGCGGTGGTACCTGAATCGAGAAAATAGATGTTTTACCATAATCGTGTACTCTCCTATAATCTTCATCATCGGGAAAGACCATTACTCCACCACTGGCTCCGAAAGCTTTACCGAGAGAGGTGGTCAGATACATTCGCTTATGAAAAGGCACCTGACTCATCACGTAACCCGCACCATTTTCGCCTGCCCAACTCATTCCGTGTGCATCATCCACGTAGAGGTAAAGCTGTTCGTAGATATCCATCAACTTGATAATATCATTCACAGGGGCGAGATCACCGAACATGGAATACACACCATCGGAGAGGTACCAAACTTTTTTATGTGTCAGACTTAACTCCTTCACTCTATCTTCCAAAATATCCAAGCGGGAATGTCTGATGATTTCGGTGTGGATATTTCTTTCTTTCAAAAGCGAAACTGCCATTTGAACACTGGAATGCACACTCACATCCATCACGATGGCATCTTCATCACCAATCAAAATGGGCAGATTACTCAGATGTCCCAGAGTAGTTGTATTAAAAACAGCGGCCGGAGCTTTAAAGATTCTGGCTAATTTCTCCTCCAGTTCACCATACAATGGGGATGATAAATAAGATCGCGAAGAAGAGAATTGCACGCCAAAGCGAGTGATGGCATCAATAGCACCGGCCATCAGGCGCTGATCAAGATCAAGACCGAGATAACTGCAAGAGCTGAAATTTTTAATGCGTTTACCATTCAGGGTAACATGTCGCCCATCGATTTCTGAATCTTCGATGGTTTGCAATATAATTCCAAGTTTTTTTCCGGAAATAGAAACTTCATCTAATAATGATAGAATCTGTTCGTGCTTGCTTTTTACTCCTGTTTCTAAGTCCATATGCGCTCTTCGATATAGTTACTTGAATCACAATACCATTATTGTAGATTTAGCAACTGTCTAAAAGTATCATTCATAGTTCTTGCATGGACATTAAATTACCTGCATTTATTAACCTACAGGTGTTAATTACAAAATCAAAAAAAACACATTAAAAACTTTGTTTACTGCCTTTTCAAGCCAAAATACTATTCAAAAAAGCCATTAAATAGCTAAAGTCTGCAGATGGCTTACCTTTTCCTGCATTAATCAAATAGGGTTCAACTTTAATTAAATCCTGCGTTCTGAGAAGAAGCCAGCTTCAATTCAAAACCATTAAAACGCAAATCGCCAAGGTTGATTTTACATTGGTCGTCTACTGATATGCTTTGTGAAAGGTTAAGCACCTGGGAAGAATGCGCTTTATTAATAATCAAACGATAGACGGCGTTTTCCTTCGGATAGGTCGTAAACACACCCGTTTGTTGCGGCTCACTGGAGGTATAATAATAGTAGGTTGATCCCGAGTGAAATTTCCGGATAGCTGTCTGAATATTCCCCATATTTCCTTTCGAATAAATGCCATCGGGATGACCAATACCCAGCAAAGATTTATCGTCCAGATGAAATGTACCCTTTCCCTGAATAATTACTTGTTCACACATCAATTCCCCCCCCTGGTTCACGTTAAAAGTCCTTCCTGCGGCAATTGTTCCAAACTGATCTCCTTTAATAACGAGTTTTCTTTTCTCTGAGAGATTAACATTTCCGAGCACCACTTCACAGGTTGGTTTTTGGATCCACCTGGAAGAGCCGGAACCGCTTAGAATTATTTCAGATTCCGGGTGGATAGAAGTATTAAACGAACCACTGAGGAAAATGACATCTCCGTTCACTTTCAACTTCAGACTCCCATTCATTTTTGCATTTTGCGAATCAGTAAAATCAGCTCCCTTCAAGATAAAATCATCGGCCACATTGCATTGCAAAGTTCCCTGCTGAGCACCGGAGAATTTACCACCTGTTAGCTGGAAAGAACCGCCAATATTCAACGTATTATTACCACTAAACACAATGCCGGTTCCGCCACTACCTGTCCTGCGTATTTCAAAATTCCCCTGAATATTTTCAATTTTCCCGCCAAAATCTGACGTTGTAGCATCTGCCGCATCAATCGATAAATTACCAAAAGCGATATCCTTTCTGAATGTATTTGGGCCATATTTAAAAAATACCTGCCCCGAGCCCGGTGCAAAATAACATTGCATTCCCGGAATCACACCTACATTGTTGTGAATATACATGGACGCATTGTCCATGTAAAACTCTACGAAGGAAAAATAATCAGTGATGGCAGTATCCATTTGCAAAACTCCACCACAGGCCACATACATGGCATTCAGTCGCAGTGGTGCTGTAATTCTCAATTCTCCTCCTTTTTCAACGACCAATGTTTGAATATTGGAACCCGTACTGCTGATCATACGATGGCCTGCCTGAATGAAATAACTATTTCTCGATTCACTCATCTGTCGAGGAGCCACACCAGAGCCATCCCGCTTCGAATTCCATGAACTAACTTTTGCCAGCGACATGCTGCCCATAGAGTAAAAAAGGAATATTCGCTTGAGTGAACCGTTTGCCCATGGGATCTGAAATAGTAGGCTGATAGGCTATTGCACCAATCCGGATCTCATGACAAGCCGCATCAATCATTCCCGGACCGGTAACAGCTTCCGGCTTGACATCCATCGTCAACCAGAAATAATTTCTACCGGGAAGAAGTGCCATATTTCCTGAAAACAGAAAGGACTGATCCGTAATTTTTAAAACTGTTGTACCCACGGTTTGCTGCAAGGAGAATTCAGGGTCATTGCCTGTATACCAGAGTCGGGCGTTTTCCACATTATTCTCCACGGGTAACGATGTACCCTTTGCCGAGAAGGTAATTGAATTCACTTTCAAAGGTGTTCCTTTTCCTGATGTTTCTATCATTACACCTATGATTTGCTGATTGATACTTCCCCGCAAAATACGGGTTGTATCCTGGGTAGTAATGGCCTGTTTGAAAGTCATTGAAGATTGTGCTCTCCCTTCCTCATCATTCGAAAGATTAAAAATTACAATTAACAACATTACCAATCCTGCGGCAGCAGCAGCAGCAGCAACCATTGTTAAACGAACCGTAGTTTTTAATGCGGTTTTCTGACTTAAATTTTTCCTTGCCATGTTGAGCTAACAGATTTTATCCTGATTTTATACTTGAAACAAGCATAAAGGTTGCAGGAAATCAGTTCCACAAACTCATTTAATTCTGTAAATCAACTTGATATGAAAAAAAGGGGCAATAGAAGTCAAGTATGAATGGGGTTATCCATCAACTTTTCCAGACGAATTTACATCCTCCGGAAATCGCTACTTCACAAAGGACCGATTACTTAAAATAGAGGTTTACAAATTACCACGCAACGCCTGCTCTCTTTCGATTGCTTCGAACAATGCTTTAAAATTGCCTTTACCAAAGGAGCGTGCACCTTTTCGCTGAATAAATTCAAAAAACACTGTAGGGCGATCCTCCACCGGTTTCGTAAAAAGTTGCAGCAGGTATCCTTCTTCATCACGGTCGACTAAGATTCCCAGTCGGGCCAGATCTTCCATATCTTCATCGATTTTGCCTACTCTGGCAGAAAGTTCCTGATAATATGTTTGGGGGACCGCCAGAAATTCAACACCACGTGATTTCAATGTGGAAACAGTTTTAATGATATCGTTGGTTAAAATTGCAATATGCTGTACGCCTGCTCCGTGGTAAAATTCAAGATACTCGTCGATCTGCGATTTCTTCTTTCCTTCTGCGGGCTCATTGATCGGAAATTTAACATACCCGTTACCGTTAGACACTACTTTTGACATCAGTGCACTGTACTCGGTACTGATATCTTTATCATCAAATGTAATGATCATTTTAAAGCCCATGACATCTTCATAGAACTTCACCCAGTCATTCATCTTCCCCAGTTCCACATTCCCGACGCAATGATCAATCACTTCCAGTCCTACCGGCTCAGACTTTACTGTGGCCGAAACCGGTTTATATCCGGGCATGAAAACACCCTTGTAATTTTTTCTTTCCACGAATTTATGAATGGTTTCCCCATAGGTATGGATAGCTGAAATCTTCACTTCTCCCCATTCATCCGTTAAGGTAACAGGTTGCGTATGCGCTTTTGCTCCGCGGGACATTGTTTCATAAAATGATTTCTCGGCATCATCCACCCATAAAGCCAACACCTTAACACCATCTCCATGCGCAGCTACGTGCCGGGTAATTTCATGATCGGGATGAAGTGCGGTGGTCAATACAAAACGAACTTTGCCCTGTTGCAACACATACGAAGCCCTATCACGGACCCCTGTTTCCGGACCGGCGTAAGCAACAAGCTGAAAACCAAAAGTATGCTGGTAATAATAAGCGGATTGCTTCGCATTACCTACATAAAACTCGATGTGATCGGTACCATTTAAGGGTAAGAAGTCGGTAGACATATTCAAACGATTTAGGTTACAAATTTAAGGGTTCTGCCTGTAAATAGCGAGGAAATACTTTAGACCAATTGGCATACATTACAGAATGTGGACACACCTCCTTAATGTTTAGTCTTTTACAGTTTTAGGAAGCAGGAGCTTTAACTGACAACATACCATAAAGGGCTGATAAGAAACCTGTCATTCAATTTAAATGCACAATTATTACCATTTTAAAATCAGAAAACGAACAGATTGGGCAAGAAAAGCACATGAAGAGAAATTACTGAATGACAATTTTCCGTGTCAGAAGGGACTGTTCGTTATAAATTTTCACAAGGTACATACCAGGTGTTTGATCACTTAAATCAATCTCTGATTTGCTATTTTTTAGTTCGGAATGATAAATCAGCTCACTCCGGTAATTATAAACTTCCAAATTAAAATGACTCCAAAACGTTACCCCAATCACTTCAATTTGAAATTTTCCGGAGGAAGGATTTGGTAAAACCCTACAATTTATTTTTTCAAAGTCATCTTCCTTAATGGATGTAAAGGTATTACAGTTTATTGGTGCAGGAAGAGGGCATTGACCAACACCCCAGAAACACCAATCCACAAAACCAAGATACTCCACAGAGCAATCTGTATTCACTTTAAATGTCCATCTTCGGTACGCATCACATCCATCAAAACAATCCTGATACTCGAAATAAAAATCATAAAATCTTGAATTCCCGACTTTGCTGTATGAAATTTTTCCCGCAACACCTACCAGACTATTTTGTTCAGCTGTAAGTACACCGGGTACCATTTCAATAGTATCTATCAGTGCAAAAATATTCCAGGATGAATCTGTAGATAACACGGCATAATTTCCAATTGTCCAATTGTAAAAATTAGAGATGGTCAAACTATACCTGGTAACAAGGGTATCAATAAGAGGATCGCCTGTAATTGTATTCAAATTTTGCCATGCGCTTGTCCATGCATAATTGGTATCAACTTTTACAAGTAAACCGTCATAAGCCCCAAAACCATCAAACGGATTCAGTTGATGAACACAATATATATTAAATACGGAATCTCTTTCCGGAACTGAAATCGCATTTAAAATAGCTGCCATCCCCTCTGAAATCGTGTCAGTATATTCCTGTGGTATTCGCACCAGAGCGGTGTCCGGACTTTGGAGTTCGAAAAGCCTCTGGACTGCCAATTGTTTAATGTCGCGGCCGTACTCATTCATCAACAATGGAGGAATTATACAAGTTGAAGGAACTTGCGCACGCGTAGTATTGAATACTGAAACAAGCACTATTAAAAGAAGGATGTTTTTCATTTTCCGGAGGTTAAAATAAAGACAGGAAAATTGAGAAAAAGGTTGCTTCTCGAAAAATAAATTTTTGGTTTTCGTGTTTTCTTCTTTTGTCAAAGCTATTTAAAATCTATTCTAACTTTCCACACCTATTTGAGCATTGCCAATTCTGCTTAATTGTCGCTATTTAAGATGAGCAGTAACGTATGTCAAAATGTTAATACACCCACTTTCAGTCACTCCATAAATCCGATTACTCCGTATCCTGACGGGGTTTGCCGGGCCCCAGGCGCCACTGCAAATTATCCAATAAGCGCTCGTAAATCTGAGTAAACTCAACGATATCCACCGGTGGGGCCTCATGGTTTATCAGAATTTCCTTACGAGGTTTTTTATCAGAGATCCAAAGAAAATAAGCCGGGTAATCTGCCAGGTACTTATTCACATAAGCAGAATCCTTTTCTTCCATTTTATAGTTGCGAATTACTTTTATTAAATCTTCTAACTGCTGAGTCGAAAGCCGGGCTGTCCATGTACCGGTCTTCTTTACATTCTTCTCTCCTTCATATACGGCAAATCCGGATTTGTAAACCGTCGCTTTAAACTGCGGACAAGCACCGAAGCAAGCCCCTCTGCTTATAGCGACTAACAAGGAATCTTCCACATTTGAAGATCCGGAATTTACAGTCGAATTATTTGTTGAGGATGATCCTGATTTTTTTGTTTTACAGGACAATGTAAGCGCTGCAGCAATAAGCAATACAGAAACAATACGCAGGTTCATCATTTAAGGATAACGTTATACTCAATAGAACTGATTATAAAAGAGGGCCGAGTGAATGCTAACGGGATATCACACTATTTATTTCGGCATCTTATAGCCTTTTTCCTTCGCCATTTTCTCGAGTCGCTGCTGAAACTTCGATTTTGTCTGGCTAGCGGGACGCTTTTTATTTTCCTGAATTTTACGATGAATTTCATCATCATCCACAAAAGACTTAAACAAAAACTGCTGACCGATACTGATCACATTCGCCAGAAAATAATAATAACTCAATCCGGCTGAATAATTATTAAATACTCCGAGGAATACAATCGGCATCAGGTACATCATCCATTTCATTTGCGGATTCGTCATTGCACTTGAGCTGTTGACCATCGTAATTAAAATTGTTGAAATGGTCATCAGCAAAGTGAATAGACTCACGTGATCGCCGTACCCCCAGATGCTAAAGGGAAGGTCAAGAATAGAATCATAAGTACTTAAATCCTTCGCCCAGAGGAAACTCTCCTGTCGCAATTCGATGGACTGAGGGAAAAATCTAAACATAGCGATGAGGATAGGCAATTGCAAGAGCATCGGTAAACAGCCACCCAACGGACTCACACCGGCCTTTCTATATAGCCCCATCATTTCCTGCTGCAACTTCATGGGTTCCTCCTTGAACTTGCCCTGAATTTCATCAATTTCAGGTTTGAGCACTTTCATTTTTGCCTGAGAGAGGTATGCCTTAAACGTTAGTGGCAACAACATCACTTTAATGGCGATGGTAAGAATCAAGATGATAATGCCATAATTCCAGTTAAAGCTATTCAGGAAATTAAAAATCGGAATTACAATAAACCGGTTCACCCAACCAAAAATGCCCCATCCCAGAGGAATTTGCTTTTCCAGATTATCGCCTGCTTTTTTCAGATACTGATAGTGATTGGGGCCGATATAAAAATGCATTGCAAAAGATTCACGTTGCCCATGATTATAAGGAAGCGTAAACGAAGCCTTCATGCGTTTCACAAATGGTTCTTCCTCCACACCGGCAATCGTTTCAATTCGTGTCGGCTTATCAAAATCCTTATCGGCAATCAGCACTTGTGTGAAAAACTGCTGTTTCATAGCCACCCACTTGACCTTCGTTTTTATCTCTTCACTTTCATCCGACGTTTCGCTCAGATAATCTACTTCTTTATCTTCATCCGCGAACATATAATACATGGTAGCATTGGTTCGCTCAGCAGTCATGTCTTTTTCCTGCTTTATCAACTCCTCCACCCAATTCAATTCCACATAGCCTGTATTCGAGGCGATAATTGAATTCAATCCCACAAAGTTCACTTTGAATCCTATAACATACTTATCACCCGTGAGGGCGTATTCATATTCGAGGTAACGATCAGGAGCACCTGCTTCCAGACGCATGGTAAAGGTTGAACTATCTTTTGCTGCAACCGAAAACCCTTTCCCGGAAGCTTTAAAATACAAGTCGTTGGTAGAGATGATTCTATTCTGCGCGAAAAAGTTTAATCCAAACCGGGTAGAGTCGGATTCAAAAAGCCGGACCGGTTTCCCTTCAAAGTTTTTATACTGCTTCAGTTCGACAGATTTAATCCTTCCACCTCTGGTAGTCAGATTTACTTTTAGAACTTCATTTTCAATACTGACAATTTCTTCCTCACCTTGCCCTGCCGCTGAGAAAACGCCTAGTTTGTCGGAAAGTAAAAGTGCATTTACCGAATCCGCATTCAGAGAGTCAGGAATTGCAGGTGCGGTGAGATTGGAATCTGCCGCGACGGTGGCTGCTTTCAATTGAGCCGATGCTTTAGCCGCAACCTCTTTTTCAATCAGGGCAATACTATCCTGTTGCTTCTTTAATGCAGCCATTTCCTCCTCAGTGGGGGCGAAAAAAATGCTACTACCTATAAGTATCAGGCCAATAAGAAATAGCCCGATCATTGACATACGATCCATTCAGGGAAATTTATTCGCAAAAATACATATCCTTAGCGGATCAGAGAGCGAAAGAGGGCGCTAAAATTCAACTATTGACAATCACAGCCGTTGCATCCGACTTTGGTTCTTGTAGAGTACCGTTGGATTTATCGAGGGCAGCCTTCACGAAGCGAACAAAAAGCGGGTGTGGATGCAGGACAGTACTTTTATATTCCGGATGAAACTGAACGCCGATAAACCAGGGGTGATTTTTCAATTCCACCATTTCTACCAATCCATTATCCGGGTTAATACCGGAGGCAATCATACCCCCCTTCTCGAAATCACTTAAGTATTTACTATTAAACTCATAGCGATGGCGATGGCGTTCCATGACTTTTGATTTCCCATACACATGATACGCCTTCGTTCCTTTCACAATTGAACAAGGAAACTCACCCAGACGCATGGTACCCCCTTTATGCTGAATATCTTTTTGATCCTCCATCATATCTATAACAGGGTAATTGGATTCCGGTGACACTTCAGTAGAATGAGCATCTGCGAATCCCAGGACATTTCTGGCAAATTCTACTACAGCGCATTGCATTCCCAGACATATTCCTAAGAATGGAATTTTGTTTTCCCTGGCAAAGCGAATGGCTGCAATTTTACCTTCGATACCTCTTTCACCGAAACCGGGGGCCACCAAAATAGCATGCATACTTCCCAGTGTAGATTTGACATTTCCGGCATCGAGCTTTTCTGAATGAATCCATTCCAGTTTCACCTTGCATTCATTAGAGACACCGGCATGAATAAATGATTCCGCAATAGACTTATAAGCATCTTTCAACTCAATATACTTACCTATCAGCGCAATACGAACTTCATAGACCGGATTTTTCAATTTGCCCAGAAAATCCTTCCATGCCAACATATCGGGCTCCTGCTTCAAAGGCAACTTCAGTTTATTGATAATTACCTTGTCGAGCTGTTCTTTTAGCATCATCAAAGGAACTTCATAAATCGTTGAAGCATCAATAGATTCAATAACTGCATTGATATTAACATTGCAGAACAAGGCAATCTTACGACGCAAATCATTCGAAACCGGTTTTTCGGTACGGCAAACAAGTACATCCGGCTGAATACCATACTCTAATAACATTTTAACGGAGTGTTGAGTAGGCTTGGTCTTGAGTTCCCCGGTTGTACTTAAATAAGGTAATAAAGTCAGATGAATAACTGCTGCATTCGAGGAGCCCATCTCCCAAATCATCTGACGCACAGACTCGATATACGGCAAGGATTCAATATCTCCTACTGTTCCACCAATTTCCGTAATCACTATATCGTATTCGCCGGTTTCCCCGAGCAATTTAATACGACGTTTGATTTCATCGGTAATATGCGGAATCACCTGCACCGTTTTTCCCAGATACGCTCCCTCCCGCTCCCGGTTAATAACGGTTTGGTATATCCGTCCGGTGGTGACGTTATTTGACTGTGAGGTTGGGATATCTAAAAAGCGCTCGTAATGACCGAGGTCGAGATCAGTTTCAGCGCCGTCATTGGTGACGAAACATTCCCCGTGTTCGTAAGGATTCAATGTACCCGGATCCACATTAATATAAGGATCCAGCTTTTGAATGGTCACCCTATACCCTCTGGCTTGCAATAATTTAGCTAGAGAAGCGGAGATAATTCCTTTTCCTAAGGAAGAGGTTACCCCTCCGGTTACGAATACATAACGGACAGAGGTTGTGCTTACAGGTGACATGGTGTGCGGGAGTTTCGGCAAAATTAAGGGAAAGAAGCCGGCAAAAAGATGAAATTGTATAAATAGGTTGAATTTGGTTAAAACTTTTTCCCTTAAAGCATTGTTTATTAACCGTGCGCGGGGTAAAAAAGCAGGATCTTCCAACTAAAATTTGCTCAACGTGCCTCCGCCCATTCACATGGAGAAAGAAATGGAGGAGGGTATGGGAGGATGTCAAATACTGTAGTGTTAAGTGCAAAGGGGGAGTAATTAAAGTTTTTCCAAAATTAACCGGGAGACCATCTCCATAAAATAAAATAAGCCATGCATCAGTTAGAAACCACACAACGTATACCCATCTCCCTTGAGAAAGCGTGGGATTTCTTCTCCTCACCGGCGAACCTCAAAACCATAACTCCACCGCATATGGGCTTTGAAATCACTACCGGATATACACCCGGAGAAAAGATGTATGCCGGCATGATCATCTCCTATATTGTGAAGCCGATATTAAACATCCCGATGCGCTGGGTCACTGAAATTACGCATGTAAAAGAAGGCGTATATTTTGTAGATGAACAACGTTTTGGTCCTTATACGCTGTGGCATCATACTCATTTTTTCAGAGAGATTGACGGTGGCGTAGAGATGCAAGACCGCATACATTATAAAATTCCATTTGGTTTTCTGGGGAGAATAGCGAACAGTTTATTTGTCAGAAAACAAGTAACAGGGATTTTTGACTATCGCCATAAAAAACTTGAAGCGCTTTTTGGAATATGGAAGGGGGAAAATAGCAGAGCCACACCGGTAGAAGCGTAATTAAACGGATATAAGCGTTTATTCGACGGGTAAAAAAAATCGGCCACCTAGGTTTGTGGCATGATCAACGAAGATTTCCTTTATTATATATGGCAACACCGGCTTCTACAAAGTCATTTGCTGAAACTAATCACAGGGGAAGAAATTGAAATTCTGCATCCCGGAAATAGAAATTTTGAAAGCGGACCTGATTTCTTCAACGCCCGACTTCGGATAGGCGGCATCGTTTGGGCAGGGAATGTAGAAATACATACAAAAGCCAGCGATTGGTACAGACACCATCATACGGGAGATCTTTCGTACGATAACATCATCCTCCATGCCGTTGAAATTTCCGATACCGAAATTCTGCGTTTGGATGGGAGCGCGATGCCAACGCTCGTGATGCAAGGTAAATATCCGGCACATTACCTGGAACATTATTATAATCTGATGCAGGGAGCATCGCCTTTTGTCTCCTGCAGCCGACAACTACCGGAGGTGCCCCTCCTCGACCGTTCACTCGTACTGGATCGCCTGTTAACAGAGCGGCTGGAGAGCCGATTTGAAGATCTCCATAAATTACATCTTCTACAAGAAAAGCGGTGGCCGGATAGTTTATACCATTTGCTGGCCCGATCCTTCGGATTCAAAGTCAACGCCGGCCCTTTCGAAGTGTTGGCCAAAGCCGTCCCATATCCCCTCATAGCACGACACCGGCATAAAGCCGAGGATCTGGAAGCCTTACTTTTCGGACAGGCGGGACTGTTACCTGTACAGAGTCCTGAAGCCTATCCGGAAAGGTTAAAGAGGCAATATCGTTTTTTTAAAAACAAGTATCTGCTTAAGCCCATGTCGCCCCATGTCTGGAAATTCGGAGGACTCCGACCGGCCAACTTCCCTACGCTCCGCATCTCCCAATTTGCCATGCTCCATGCGGGTCAAGATTTTTTGCTCGACCGGATCATCACTGCTGGTGAAATCAACGATTTAGCGGAGATACTCGATGTGGCAGCTTCCGATTATTGGTACCAACATTACCGTTTCGGGTTACCTTCAGATAGCTATGCCAAGCGCATTGGAAAAGAGGCCATCCTGACACTCATCATCAATGCGGTAATCCCCTTTCTTTTCTTTTACGGACGACAGCAGGGATTGGCATTCCTCTGCGAAAAATCCCTCTACTGGATGGAGAAATGCCGGCCTGAGAGCAATCGTATCATACGCGGATGGCAGGACAGTGGATGGGAGGCTTGTAATGCCGGAGAAACACAAGCGTTACTTCACCTAAAAAAAAACTATTGCGATTATAAAAAATGTGTAAATTGCGGCATCGGACAATACCTGTTACGGCAACCATGCAAAACATTATAAATACTATTAAATCCTGGTTCGAGCGACAAGCGTTCGGGGTATGTGATTGGTGGGGAGAGAAGCTACGCATCAAATCAGCGGCCATCCGGATGTTTTTTATCTACGCTTCGTTCCTGACCGTGGGTTCCCCTATTATCATTTACATGATCATGGCTTTTGTGAAGAAATTGCGAAACATGATGCAGGTTCAACGGCGCGGCAGTGTTTGGGATTTATAAGTAAAAAATGTTGTAATGACCCTGTTGCCCTGAAGCCAGATCCTTTTTTTCAAGCCTCTATCCACCATTATTTTGGAAGACCCGCGACAAAAATCATAAATGTCTGTTGGCGAATACTACTATCTTCGCCACATGCATAAAAAGCATTTTCATTTTATCCGGAAACTACAGATTGCCACTGCAATGGTAGCCGGAATCATGATTATTGGCATTGCCGGATTTATGCTCATAGAGGGGTATAGTCTGAGCGAATCGATTTACACTACCATCATCATTTTATCTACTGTAGGATTAGGTGTTGTACATACGCTTTCAGATGCAGGACGATGGTTTGTTGTCGGATTAATCATCATCAGTATCGGAACCTTTGCTTATGCCATCTCCCTGATCACCTCCTATATCATGGAAGGGGAATTACAACGCTATTTCAAATATAAAAAAGTCTTGAAAATGATTAGTAAAATCGAAAACCATGTTATTGTTTGCGGGTTTGGAAGAAATGGCAAGCAAGCCTGTGATCAGTTATTGGCCCACAATCAGACTTTTGTTGTAATAGAGAATGGCGAAAAAGCATTACATGATCTCCGCGAACAAGCCAATTATCTTTTCATTGAAGGCGATGCTACGCGGGATGAAATTCTTCAGGAAGCCGGCATCGAAAAGGCCACTGCATTGATCACCACCTTGCCGGTGGATTCTTCCAATGTCTTTGTCGTTTTGACGGCACGGGAACTAAATCCTGAATTAAAAATTATCAGTCGTGCATCGGAAGATACATCTGAAAGAAAACTGCGAAGGGCCGGCGCCAACAATGTCATCATGCCGGATAAAATCGGAGGAACGCATATGGCGGCATTGGTCACACGGCCCGATGTACTTGAACTTATTGATCATATTACGGGCAGAATAAATATCCGGCTGGAAGAAATTCAATGCAACAAACTCAAGCAGGAATTAAAAGGTAAATCATTAGGCGAATTAAATATCAGGAACAAGACAGGTGCCAGCATCATCGGTTACAAAAATGCTTCCGGAGAATACATCATCAATCCCGGACCGGATACATTGATGCAACCCGATTCGAAATTTTTCGTATTAGGGAGTGTAGAGCAAATTGAAACCTTGCTGCAAGTTTTAGCATAAGTCAACCTATGTTTCTTTATGCATTTCATCCTCCAAAGCACTAAACAGTATTCATGAAAATTCTCGTAACAGGTTCTAACGGCTTACTCGGACAAAAACTGGTGTATGCCTTAATGCATCGCAAAGACATTACTCTTATTGCTTGCGCGCGAGGTGAAAACCGTATTCATTTGAAGGAAGGATACATTTACGAAAGTGTTGATTTAAACAACCCACAGCGGGTAGAGGAAATTATCCATACCCATCAACCCCATTGTATCATCCATACTGCGGCCATGACCAATGTGGACACTTGCGAATTGGATCCCCCGGCCTGCAGGATAAATAATGTTGATTCCGTAAACACTTTACTAGTTGCAGCGAAAAAGCATAAGTCACACTTCATTTACATCAGTACTGATTTCGTTTTTGACGGCACTTCCGGACCTTACAGGGAAACAGATCCTATAGGCCCCTTAAGTGTTTATGCGCAATCCAAAGCTGATGCTGAGCAACTCGTCATGGACAGCGGACTTCCATGGACCATACTGCGCACGATGATCATTTATGGAGTGACGGATGATACTCAACGCTCCAACGTTGTACTCTGGACAAAAAAATCACTTGAAGCGGGCACTGACATCAATGTCATCAATGATCAATACCGCGGACCTACCTTAGCGGAAGATCTTGCCGAAGCCTGTATAACCGCCGCGATGGATAAAACAGAAGGCCTTTTTCATGTTTCGGGAAAGGAAGTTTTATCCATTCTTGACATCGCGTATAAAATTGCCGATCACTTTGGGCTGGATAAAAAATACATTCATCCGATCACAACAGCCTCTTTAAAGCAACCGGCTTTACGTCCACTGAAAACCGGCTTTATCATTGATAAGGCTACCAAAGAATTAAATTTTCATCCACATACACTGGAAGAAGGATTAAAGATTGTAGAGGAGCAGCTCAGCAAAAAGCAGGTGATTTAGAAAATAATAGTGTTTCACTATTGTCCACCCATTCGATAGCCGATATTGATTCCCACTTCAAACATGGCTGATGTTTTCTTATAATCAGACAATACTGATCCATGCGTAGCCACGGCGGGAGAACCGTTATACTCCACTCCGTTATCCCGTTTGGTAAGGGTAAAATGGCGGGTACCCAATCCACCATACCATTCGAGAATAAATCCTCCACCCGAAAATCTGCCTCCATAAACAAACAGGAAATTCAACTGTCTCTCTTGCTCTTTCAATTCTGATTTTCCGGAATACTCCAATTCATTTGAAGGCAACAATGCATCGGCTCTCCAGTTATACTTACGGTATTCAAACTTCAATCCGATAAACGGAGCCTGAGCCGATACCATAGAGGAGAATGCCAGGCGAGGCATTACACTAAAATACCAGCCACTTTTCGCTTTGCGGTTATCATAATCGTAGAAGAAGTCTTCAATATCGCTTTGGTTCGGCTTATCCCAATAGGGCGAATTAAATGATCTCGAGAAGAACCCATTACTCTCCTCCGTTGTGGCTGTAGAGAACAGCAGATTTTTTCGGGTCACACCAATCCCAAACTCAACCGATGCATTGGGAGAAAATTCCGGTTGAAAATAGATACCATGCAGCCCTGAAACAGGATCCAGGATATTGTATTTTATAGACAGGGCAGTAGCAAAATCAGCCGTTGGCGACACCACTGTTGTTGGAGCACCGACAGGGTTGACGGGGGTTTCGACTTGAGCAAAAGCACTCATTGAACTCAAGTATAAAACCCACCCCAACAAACCATTTTTCAATAAATACAATTTACATTCTGACACTTTCATCTTAACAAAATTAGGTAGTATTATTTAAAACTTCAAAAAATATTCATTAAAAGCAATATTGATTTATTTTTATTCACTACTCATCGCATCACCACCAACTTTTTCCCCACTCTCTCATACCCACTTTTAATTACACAGGTGTACACTCCATTACTTAGCTCCGGTAAGTGAATATACTGCAAGGTACTCCAGAGCGGTAAATTCATTTTATACACCAACTGCCCTGTTATATCATATACTTCAAACAGGCCGGGTTGGTTTTGAGGGAGCAAATACACTAATTTTATACTACCATCATAAGTAGGGTTAGGTGAAATCCCAAACCTGAAATCATGCCCTTGCTCAGGTAAACCCACACTCAGGCTATCACAAATACTTCCTACTAACGGACCGAGGTTGTAATTAGGATGGTTGGGGACAGCTCGTAATTGTGCGTACCCAAGGTTTATTGCATGCTGTTGAACATCACAGGCAAGACCAGCACTGTCGGGATAGTTCATTTCGTGCAAATGCTGAACTCCACTACCACTGGTGATATATATTTTTCCGTTTGCGGCTAGATACATATTCCAGAAGGATGTGGCGCAACAGGTTTGCCCGGGAGGAGAAATAAAGCCATCGTAGTTGGCTACTGTGTCAACTGTCAGGCTATCCGTGTTAATCTGGAAAATTCGTGAACTACTACAAGCATAAAATAGATTATTTATAGGACTTTGACAAAGCCCCCATATTAATTGACCATTGGTAACTTGAAGTGTTTGAGTATTTGAAAAAATTCCAGTACATCTATTAAAGTCCGAAAAAACTACGAAACTATTTATTGTAGTTGTATCGTATGTATTATATATAAATTTTGTTCCATCTAAAGAAAAGGTTGGTTGCGCTACGTTATACCAAGGTTTAGGAAGAATAAGATGTTGCGTATTCATAAGAGTTAATCCCAAAGGCGTAAGAAGTAAAGTGTAAATTATATCACTATTATTTTTACTAGCTACAATCCACCAATCACGACCGTTTGCATGTTTGCAAGCCCCTATACCCCAATTCAATGTATCTGATAAAAGTATTTGATTTTTCACTGTCACCCCACCTAATCCATTATCAAGTGACATATCTATAGTACTATTATAAATTTCATAAGCAGGATAGGAATATCCATCAAATGTGGCAGAATGATGAATTAATAAATATTTTGTTGAATCTCCAGGAAAAGGAATAAACATTGCATTACTAGTCATCGGCAATCCGAAAGCCCAGTTAGATGTTATTCCATTTGGATTCAATCCTGACCCATTCAACATCGTATCGTTGTTGGCATTGGCAATCCAAACTCCATTACTACTCATTAAAAAATTTCCTTGTGCATCGCAGATGGTGGCTTCGGTTCCCCAAAACACCATTTTTCTAAACTCAGGAATATGGGAAAATGAACTAGAATCGAACACAATTCTTCCTTTAGGGTCTTGCAAAAACAAATAACTACCCAACAACCACTGATGATTATAAAATCCCTGGCCAACAATTTGATTGCTGAATAAAAGCATAAATAGTAAGAGTTTTATTGTTTTTCTCATCGCGACATAATAAACTTTGAACTTACATTTATACCTTCACTATCGCGAACTAACACATGAAATAATCCATTGGAAAGAGAATACGTATTCAGATAATATGCACCTGAAGTAGAAGTGAACTTTTTCGATATAATTAATTTCCCGGAACTATCGTGTATTTCTAAATTATATTCTGAACCAATTAGCCCATCAAAAAGAAGTTGTAGTGAAGACGAAGCAGGATTGGGGAAACAGATTAGTTTTGGTTCTAAATTATTTTTACTATTCGGATTAGACATTCTGAAAATTCCTATAGTTGAACACACCTCTCCATCATTGTATTGCATACTGTCATTTACTTGCGAAATAAATATCATTGCTTTATGAACAACAGGCCCTCCAGATGAAGGGCATTGTACAGCGACCTGAAGAATATTTTCGTATTCCTTAATTATCACCGCTAATCCTTCTTTTCTATACCTGAAATGGACTTCATTGATATACGCTTCATTTGCATCAGGAATACCGGCGGGTGCAATTGTTTCATTTATGTTACGAGCGCCTAAAAATATTGAATCAGTTTTCAGAATTAACTGATCAACTGAGGTTGATATTGTATTTCTTAAAGTTGCAATTTCCTCTATTAAATCATCTTTAAGCATACGTAAAGCAGAAGAGGTATCGGTCTTTATCAATTGCGCTAAAACAATAAGACTGTCAACATAAACTTGGTATAAACTGCGGTTATTAACTATTGTACTTGATAGTAATGAGTCACTAACAGCCAACTCTCTAAGCTTTGATTCAACCTGATACAGCTTACCGATGGATGTGACAGATTTATCAGAAATAAAATCACTGTACCTGGTATTTGAGGAGGAGAGCACACTGTCCTCAATTAATTCTTTATATACTTTTTGCTGAGCAATTAATTTAGATTCCTCAATAAAAATACTGGTTACCGAACTGTCCTCAACCACCATCATGCGAAACTCTTCATCCCCCCCACCATTTAATAATGTTTGACAAGTCTCGTTGTGAATACAATCAAAATGACCTCCTGGATTTTGTGGTGAAAACCAATTCTGATCATTTACATAAAAAGGTCCTTGACTTGCACTATCCGGAATTACCGGATTGTGACCGGATACATTTTGGTTGGTTGTGAATAGACTATTAGATAAATTGATTGGTGGAAATTCATTCAAATTCACTGCACCAAAACCGCTTGAATATCTTGATGAGTCTTCCCAAACATTTCCATGATAAGCTAAAAGCGGAAGTTGTATAACTGGTTGTTGACCAATTATCGCTGCACTATTCAAATACAAGCCCGAATAACTTTTCCCAATATAATTCCCCTTAAAAAGGGTGCCGGTACATCCGGCGCCTTCAAAAAGATAAGCATAGCCAATACTATCTGATGAATTACACAGTAGCTTATTCCCTAAGGATTGTGACACTTTATAACCGTTTCGAAGGGTGTCATCATCGCCAAATCCCAATACATCATTACAACTCACGGTATTGTTTTGACCGGCTTCCACTAAAATACCGTTGGAAGTGGGAGCTGTAGAAATTGTTCCGGGAAATAAATTAATTCTATTGTAGGAAACTGTTGACTTGTCCAGATTGATCATTTCAATACCGGCCTTTCCATTTGTTACATCAATTTGGTTTGAAACAATGGTGCAATTAAAACTGCTTGCCGTTTTCAGCTCCTGAGCCAATATTCCTACACCACTCTTTTCACCGTCAATGGTTATTCGATTTGATTCAAAATTTTGATATAATCCTCCATAATTATCAAAAAGATAGATGCCATGATGGCGTGCATTGATTTCATTCCCGTTCACACCTGTTACGAGGTTATCCTTACAATGATATACGGTTACCCCATCGAACATATGATCCATAAAACATCCATAAACTGCTAAATTCGAATAGAAAGAATACACACCTGTTTGACAATAATCCATGTTTTTCAAAGAAGGATCGATGGGATGCACACGTAGACTGGAAGCCACATTATTGGCTGTATCTCCGATAATCACCACCGCACTAGCATTTCCTTTGGAATTGTAGAAATAAATGGCCCGTATACTGTCAAATGTACAGTTGTACACATTCAAATCACTTCTGAATCCCCTCACGCCAATATTCATATTGTGAAAAGTGTTGGTGCCATAACTATCATCACCAATACTTAACACAGCATCACTGACATCAACTCCCGCATAGGGAAGAACACTATCGTGCATTGGTTGTCCATGATAATCCGGAAGGAATGAAGATGCATACATTCCAAAACGAGCTTGTCTGAGATCAACTGTCCCTCCAAATAATGAGGGATAGGTGGGTGGAACTTTTATACCGGTTACCGAGTTGATGATCTCAGAATTGTTCATCAGCAGATTTCCTTTGGGCCCCAGATTAATCGCTTCATGGGCATCCTGAATGCTGTTGAGGTCTTCTAAAATCACTGTGCCGATATAATCTACGATGAGCCCTTGCCACATGGTGTCGCAGCCGGAGATGGTGGTATTGTAAAAATTGATCGTGTTACTACCTAACAAAACTATAGATGAGCCGGCCCTAGTTTTAATAATACAATTTTCGAAACTCATATTCGTGTCAACATAGAAAATGCCATCTAAGTAAATATGCTCATTTGAGTAAGAAGAACCATAAGATGTAGCTAAACCACCGTTTTCAAAAATAATGGTGGAGTCATTAATGCAAGGACTTATAACTTCTATGCAGGCATAGGCTGAGTCTAAATAATTATTCCCTTCTACCACCACCTTATTGAAACTTGAAGAATCATTACAATCAACATAGCTGGAAAAGTAACCTTCTACAATCAGTGTATCACACGTGTCGGCAGGTACATAAATCCATAGTGGCAGGGAGTCTGTCAACACAAATGAAGAAGGCAGGTATTCATAAATCACTACCGGCTGTATGGAGGAGTTGTTTCCGCATATTATTATATAAAATTCAACGGTATCGCCGGGAAAAGCAGGACTTTGACTCACCAGTTTCTCTACTGTAAAACAGTTGGAACAATGGCTGCTATCAATAGTGATGGCATTATTATGGGTGGCCTTGCTGGTATCCATATTGCCACAATAATCAATGGCATACAACGATATGGAAGGCATGGTATCACTTTCAAATTTGCAGGTCGGAATTACATTTACCCTCACCTGCAGGCATTCACCGCCGGAGAGCGCGCTGTCGCTTATTCCCACGGAATCCAATGCCCAGGCCTCAATGGGATAATATCCCAAAGAGTCGTTATAGGTCAATGGGCAGGTGTTGGAACCGGAAGAACTACAGGGCGAAGCAATAAATACATTTAATATTTCCAATGCATTTGGAATATTATCCAGTGTCACGAATAGTGGATATGAAAACCCTCCCTCTGTATTTTTAAAGTCCGCTTGGACAAGAATCGTATCACATAAAGAAAATGGTCCGGAGCTCAAGGGGGCCTTTCCAAAATTACCCAAATTGACATCTTGTGGGGAAATATCAAAACCAAAAGAATCTACGTGACAAAGTGAGGGATCAGGAACAAATGGAGTATCGGGATAGCTCGCACAGTTCCATCCCGTATAAATGGTGAAAGGGGTATTTTCCAATTCACAATTAACAAACGAAGCACAGAGTAATCCGGTAACAATGCGATCTACAGCAAACACTGTATCTATTGGAATTATACCACCAACGGGATATATAGTATCCTGGCCATAAAAAACCCAATTGTTAAGGTAAGGAAGTGTCAGCGTATCGGGTACCGCTATAAATACATGGGCTGCTTGAGTTGAATAGATACCATCTTCCAATACCAAATTATTTGTAATATACAATTGGGTACATATCCTGTTTTCAAATGCCGGAATATTCAATGGAGCAGCCTGAACCATTAAATTGGGACGATTTACAATCTTCACATTGGTATTAGCATTCGAGCCGCGGATGAGCTGTGGATTTGGGGAGCAGGCTGTTGAATCCACACAAGCATATCCTTCTGCTGTAAATAGGATGACCGCCATTGAATCATGTGTGATAAACACGCCTGTATCACAATCCAACGGGGTAAGGGTAAATTGCAGGGTCCGCTCCGTCATTCCCGAATGTACGTATAAATTTGTATCAGATGGGGCTAAAGGGTAAAAAATTTCTGAAAGACAATTTGCCCCGGGAAGGCTGTCATCAAATAGTATAAAGTTTCCGGTGGTATCAATTACGTCAAAAGAATGCCAGGGCAAGATTTTAGTGGAATCATTATGTCTGTATTCATGGCGAACCCGTGCTGAAGAAATATAATATCCAGGCGGTACATTGATTTCATAGGTCTCCGGCCAAAGTCTTGCCGGACGGTATTCAAAAGGATAAATATTTATGACATAGGGATAACCAGCTCTGACGGAATATGCTTTTACATTTAACAGTTTTGTACAACCGGGTCCATTCTCCATAAGCGTAAAGTTCTTGGCATCCTGAGAAAAGAAATAGTGAAGTCCTCCAAAAGTCTCACAAAAAAATAAATGATCATTCGTGAAAGTTGTATCCATTAAATCATAGGGTGGGACGCTATTTGTATCAAGTGTGATACCCAAAGAATCTCTTAGTATCGATACCGTATTAGCCATTTGGGCCACAGTTTCAAAAGCATTATAAGGCTGCTTCTTCCCGCTTAACCACATCTGATTTAAGATTTCTGATTTGATGCTTGTATTTTCAAGGGTCATGACATCGGCATTACCGGTTATAAAATTACCACAAACGGAATATTGTACCTTTAGCCGGAATCGCTGCCCCTCATAAAAGCCTTCAAAAGGAGCTAGCGAATCTAAAAAATCAGGATTATCAAGGTTACCTATAAGTTGAAAAGCAGAATCCACTGATCCATCAAAAGTAAATAATAACCGATTGGCATTTTGAACTGTATCCAGAAAGGTATACATAGCATTTCCGGATTTTGTAATATGGTACATGGTTCTGGTTCTTGCCGGGTCGAGAGCAAAACCGCTACAGTCGATGCAATTTGCATTGGTGGAATCAGTGAGCGTATCTATAAAAAAGGTGAAGGAAACCGGCACCAATTTCATCGTATCAAAGCCCGCAGGAATCAATCGGGACAACTGCAGAAATGGCAAGGTAAGTCCGACATTTTTCATTTGAAGATAGCTATATCCGTCACTGCCAGGATCCCCTTCTTGAAAAAAAGCTGAAAGTCGGTCTTCTATGGTATCACCATATGAGGAGTATAATAATTTTAGATTGTTTTTATTGGTGTTATACCAGCTAGTGCTCTCTGCAATTTGTGGCAACGATGTGTCTGCTATACCATCGTTATCACTATCCTGAATACCGAAACTGGTCCTGTGCATTTTATAGTCTTTGACAATCACCCCCGGGGCCAAACATCCCGGACAATGTTTAAAAATACGACTCTCTGCTGATGAAAGCGGTATCCAACTATTACAAGCTATGCCTGTACAATTGGGCGGTTGTATATGCAAAGTGTCTGTGTAGGTAAGTGCAATGCAGGAATCAGGATCAGGTATGACATAAAATTTTACATCGAAATCCACTGTTCCGGATGACCCACTGCAACAGGCCTGCAGAGTAAAAATAAAATCACCACCAGTTATTGCATCGAACATCAGCGTATCATTCAAATCAAAGTAAAAAACATAATCTCCTGCCATGCAGGTATCTTTTGGAATCAGGGTATGATAGAAGTCGGCATTTATGATTACTTTATTTCCACTCGCATTAAAATACTCAAAATAAACCTGATTCTCCCTGTCTCTGATAACCAGCCCTTGTTCACAATGAACAACTGCTTTTAGCCATCCCGATAATTTAAATTCTTCTGAACTATTACTACCAAAAAGCTGGTAATCATACTTACTGTTTACAATTTCCCTGCAGGTAATATTAAACAGTGAAGTATCTCCAAAAACGGAATCCTTTGGTACGCTCAAATCCGTCACTGTAGGTAAAAACTGAAGTTTAAGGTCCAAGTCATGCAAGGAATTGTACGGATTAGAATAGCTTACATTATTGACTGTGTCGGGAGAAACACTTACAGATTCACCACAAATAGTTTTACCTAATACTTTTAATTTCCAATGATTAAAGTACTTAGGTACATTTAATAATGCCTGATCATCTTCTTCGCCACATCGAACTGTAGTAAAGCTAATCCAAACCGTATCTTTTGGACTAAATGCTGTTACGACAGTACTTGCATTAAACAAAGCATCCGGTACTAATCCCGTACATAAAACAATATCTCGATGTGTAGTGTCAGTAGTTATCTGACAACCGCTACAATTTGAAGAAACCGAAAGTGAGGATCCGGGTATCAATGTTAAATGACCAAAACTTTCTGTATCGAAATAATTTAGAGAAATCTTAAGCGAATCAAGAGCAGCCATTCCGTTATTAGTGATGCTGTATCTCCAAAAAAGAACAGTGGTATCATTTAAACAGCTATGGTCATAAAAGGCAGTTTGCGGGTCCGGGTCAAGCCTATCCACTCTCACATTATGAACAGATGCATTAACTACATTGTACGTATTCACATATTCACTTAGACAATCGGTACAAAACAGACTGTCCGTTGCAGGAGGGATATTGCAATGCCATTTTAAAATGGCTGATCTTGTACAGGAATCATTGGTGCAAACCGTATCACAATAAATACATAATGTATCAAAGCTGAGTTGTTCAAAAATCAAGGTATCACCCGATGGTAAAACGGTGGTTGCAGCATCCCCCGGTACATATGGAAATGGAGTGCCATTTTTACCGATCTTATAATTTAAGGCCAGCATGGGTAACGCACCGCAATAATCCGATGCATCCGGGTAAAATCTAAAAAGAATATTCGCCGTACCGGAATTTGTGTTTTTATACATGAAATTCATGCGAACGGTATCAAGATAATTAGCCGTAAATCCTGTGACTGGTATCTGATACAGGTATGGTTTTAAAACGCTGATTGGAACTGAAGAAGCTCCGCTTGAATCTAAATTATATACAGCAAGAAGTGAATCCGTCCATGTTTGAAAAAAATTCAATGTAGTACTCGAACCGGACCCCTCCGGTATTACGGAACAATCAATATACACATGGTAGAACAGTTCACAGAACCCGGAGTCAATTGTGGCTGTCCAAGTGCCAGAGGCAGTATCTACATCAATATTAGTAACCTGAACAGTTGAACTATCCAATACAAAGAGTACCTGAGGAGGATTCCCCGCGGATTGACAAGAATTAACTGTTGGCCCATTAAAATTTAAAGTCAAGGCAATAGTGATTCGCCGCTCCTGCGTCAAATTAAATGCAGCTTTAAAAAGATTATCCGTGCACGATCCAAGCGAATTGGGTTCTGTAATCGAAACCGGTATTGTTTGCGCTGAAAAAGGGGCATTGAACAGAAAGCAAGTTGAAATGATAAGGGTGATTAGAAATAATTTTCTCATGGCAGAGCTTAATAAGTTTAATTTAAACATTACAACTTTAAAGGAACTGTAAGAATAGAGCTGAGAGTATTAACTCAAGATCAAAGAAAGTTAATACCCCAAATCAGGTTAGAGAACATTCAATTCTGCAGGTCTTAGCACGTAAAGGAGGGTAAAAATCGCAAAGCTATGTTACTGTAAAAGTAAGAGAAAAAGTAAATTAATGGCAAGTTATATCTAGAATTAATGTGAATTTAATTTAAAATTCCAAAAATAAAGTCTCATCGGTATAGTAACTCTAATAAAATTCGATCATTTCAACCCTCATTAAAAAGCGAAAGGCCCTCATTTTCATGAAGACCTTTCGTTTCTATTTTACAATTATCAATTCGTCTTTTTCTTGTCCAAATCGATTACAATCGGTGTAGCTATACAAAGTGAACTGTAGGTTCCAACGATGATACCAATCAACAAGGCGAAGGTAAATCCACGGATGACATCACCACCGAAGATAAAGATCGCGAGGAGTACGAAGAAAGTCGTTAACGAGGTATTCATCGTACGGCTCAAGGTAGCGTTGAGGGCGTTGTTAATGATCAGTTTCTTATCGGAATGGGGGTGAATGCCCAGGTACTCTCTTATCCTGTCAAATACCACTACGGTATCGGTCATGGAGTAACCCATAACGGTCAGCACTGCTGCAATAAAGTCCTGGTTGATCTCCAGAGTGAATGGAAGGATACCATTGAAGATAGAGAAGATGGAGAGAATCATCAATACGTCATGCACCAGGGCGACAGTAGCACCCAAACCATATTGCCATTTTTTAAATCGCAGAAGGATATATACGAACATCAACGCACAGCCAAACAATACGGAGCCCAATGCGGAAGATTTAATATCATCGGCCACTGTTGGTCCAACCTTTTGGGAGTTGATGATTTTGCTCGCTTTAAATGCGGCCATATCCATGTTTCCAAAATAGCCCTTCAACCCTTCATACAATGCACCGGTAACTTTCGCTTCAGCCTCTGCAGTATTCTCTTCAATCTGAAAAGCAGTTGTAATTTTTAACCGGTTATCTGTTCCAAATGTTTTCACATCCGGTGCTTCTCCGAACGGAGCTGCCAAGGACTGACGTACTTCCTGAGTAGAAACCGATTTGTCAAACTGCACTACATAAGTACGTCCACCTTCGAAATCCACACCAAAGTTGAGCCCTTTAATCATGATCGATACAATACCGGCCACAATTACAAGTCCGGAAATCATGTAATACTTCTTCCGGTTTTCAACGAAAGGAAGGTTGATGTTCTTGTAGGCGTTCTTTGAGAATTCATTCCAGAAAGAAATTTCTTTATTTCTATCCAGCAACCATTCAAATACCAGACGACTGATGAATATCGCGCTGAACAATGAACAGAGGATACCAATGATCAATGTAGTGGCGAAACCTTGTACCGGACCACTACCGAAAGCGTAGAGGATGATACCCAATAACATCGTAGTTACGTTTGAGTCGATGATAGAGGAAAGTGCATGCTTGTAACCATCCGAAATGGCGAGTCGGATACCTTTACCCAGACGCAGCTCTTCACGAATCCTTTCAAAGATGAGGATGTTGGCATCTACCGACAAGGCGATGATCAGCACGATACCTGCGATACCGGGTAATGTTAAAACGGCACCGAGAGAAGCTAGAACACCCATGATGAAAAACATATTACAGATAAGGGCTATATCAGCAACGATACCCGCTTTACTATAATAGATGGCCATGAAGATGAATACGATCAACAGGGCAACAAGGAAGGAAATCAATCCATTGTTGATGGCTTCCTGTCCCAAAGACGGACCAACAACTGCTTCTTCAACAATACGTGCCGGAGCAGGAAGCTTACCGGCTTTCAGAATATTTGCCAGATCTTTCGCTTCGTTAATTTCAAAGTTACCGGTGATACTTGAATTTCCACCCGGAATTTCACCCTGCACATTCGGGAAACTGTATACATAATTATCAAGAACGATAGCAATAGATTTACCCACATTCTCTCCTGTCAGACGCTTCCAGATTTTAGCGCCTTCGGGATTCATACGCATACTGATTTCAGGCTTGCTGTTAAATTGTCCGAAATCCTGACGCGCATCCGAAATAGCAGACCCATCTAAAGGAGCATTCCCATCACGGCTTGTACCTTTAATAGCGATTAATTCAAGGGTTGGGGAATCTGCAGTGCGGGGCTTAACTGTCCAGAGCAATTGAAGATTTTTCGGCAACGCTGCTTTCACATCTGTACGCGCTAAAATCTCATTCACTTTAGCGGTATCCTTAATCAGGGAATAACCCACCACACATTGCTTATCCACGATATTTTTTTCATCCTGTGTTCTTACCTGACCATCTGCAGGGAATAAAACAGCAAACAAAGGATTCTCACGGGCAAACTCTTCAAAAGATTTTCCACCGGCAGTATCCTTCTTCGCAGTAGTGTCCGTGCCCATTTTCTCCAATAAAGAAGAAGTGGAATCCGCCTTTACCGAATCAATAGTTGCAACGGCAGCGGAAGTATCCGGAGTAGAGGAACCGGTCAAACTTTTTAGCAGTGAATCTTTCTTGTTTTCATTGGCCAGCAAGGTATTCACCGCTACCAATCCGGGAGCTACTTCACCGAAAGTATAGGTCTCCCAGAATTCCAGTTTCGCTGTTCCTTGAAGCAGTTTACGCACGCGATCCGGTTCCTTCACGCCGGGAAGTTCAACCAAAATACGACCGGAGCCGAGCTGTTGAATATTCGGCTGAGATACTCCGAATTTATCGATACGCGTACGAAGAATATTAAATGAACGACTGATGGCAGACTCTGCTTCTTCCTTCAGGACTTTCAGCACTTCCTCATTCGTCGACTTAAATTTAATTTTATCCTGATTCTCGATGTTCGCGAAAACGGCTGCGAGACTGGCATTCGGATCTACCTCAGTAAAGGCCTGACCAAAGAGGGTCACGAAATCCTTATTACTGTTTCGTTGAAGTTCTAAAGCTCTGTCGATCGCCTTTTTGAAGGTGGGGTCTACCGCGTTCTGGCCGGCCATTGACCGCACCATATCCACCACAGAAACTTCCATGGTCACGTTCATTCCACCTTTTAAGTCGAGACCGAGATTCAGCTCTCTTTCTTTACACTCCCGATAGGAATAGTCCTTAACACCCAGATTATAAACGCCTTTCGACGCAATCGAGTCCAGATAACCTTTTTCTTTGTTTAGATCGCCGTTGGCATATTCCCTTGCATCGCTTTCAACACCTTTTGTAACGAGTGTAAACGAAAGTTGATAGAGGCAAACGAGTGCCAGAATGATAGCAAATAGCTTAATCGCACCTTTACTTTGCATTGATATTTCAGATTAATTTATAGAGCCGGCAAATATAGGAGATGGCGGCTTACGAAACAATTTAATGAAAGGTTTAAAATCAACCCCTTTAAGAATACAAACATCTGATAATCAAAATTCTATTTGATTGGAAGTAAAATCGGAGCTTCTGTTATCAAATTAATATGAATGCAGATACCCTTTGAACGTCATTTCATAAGATACCGGTGATTCAGTGTGTTGCAAAAAAGGAATCCACACTTTCGATTCATTTTTATGCTTTCTCTTCTTTTTGAATGGGTGAAGAAGAATCAGAGGATGCAAAGAAGCTTATTCCTAATTTCGAACCGTGTCATTAAGGATCATCATCAGCGTCACTTCCGATCTGGTCACCGACCAACGGGTGAACCGTACTGCATCCACTTTAAAGGAGGCCGGTTACAAAATCCCGGTCATCGGTCGGCGTCTGGCGGATTCTCCGGAACTTGCGGGCAGACGCTATCGCAGCTTAAGATTCCGGCTATGGGCAAACAAAGGAGCTGCCTTTTACGCCTTTTACAACATCCGACTTTTTGGTATTTGTTATGGCATCATGCCGACATTCTGCTCAGCAATGATCTGGATACTTTACCCGCCAACTATCTTATTTCAAAAATTAAAAAAATTCCGCTCGTTTACGATAGTCACGAGTACTTCACAGGAGTACCGGAGTTGACCAACAGAAAGAAGATTCAAGCGATCTGGAAAAAAATCGAGTCGGCGATTTTACCGCATATTAAATATGCTTTTACCGTTAATGCTAGTATCGCCTCGCTCTATAAACAAGAATATGGAATTGACTTCCATGTCATCCGTAATCTACCTGAAACCAATCGCACGATTAACAGAGATAAAACACTTCTTCGCAGAGATCTGGGCTTACCTGCAGATCAGTTTCTGATTATCCTTCAGGGGGCGGGGATTAATATTCAGCGCGGAGCGGAAGAAGCGGTGATGGCCATGCAATATCTGGACAACACCTTGCTGCTAATTATTGGAGGTGGAGATGTTTTTCCGGTATTGAAAGAGATGACTATCACTTTAGGACTGCAAAACAAAGTACGCTTTGAAAGCAGGAAACCGCCCAACGAATTAGCACTTTATACCTATGCCGCGGACCTGGGATTAAGTCTCGACAAAGACACGAACATCAATTACCGGTTCAGCTTACCCAATAAACTATTCGACTACCTGCATGCCGGAATTCCCGTTTTAGCGAGTGATCTGCCGGAAGTAAAAAACATCGTTGAAAAATATGGTATCGGACGTATCTCCAAAAGCCATGATCCAAAAGCTCTCGCTACCATTATCCATGAGATGCTGAATGACAAAGAAGCGAATCAGATTTGGACAAAAAACATTGCTGATGCATCCCGAGAGTTGAATTGGGAGACGGAAAGAAACAAACTATTGGCCATCTTCAACTCCATTGAAAAATAAAAATCTACATATCATTTCCTTTGATGTCCCTTATCCGGACAATTACGGCGGCGTCATTGATGTGTTTCATAAAATAAGACATCTGCATCAGGCCGGCGTGAAAATCACACTACATTGCTTCACTTACGGTCGCGACAAGAGCGTGGAATTAGAAAAATTTTGCGAAAGCGTATATTATTATCCCCGCCACACCGGCAAGTTGAAGTTGTTCAACACTCTTCCTTATATAGTCATCTCCAGAACGCATCCGGAGCTTTTAAAAAATCTTCGTAAGAACGATGACCCGATTCTCTTCGAAGGTTTACACACCACCAATCTTCTATCGGAACCGGATATACGAAAAAGAAAAACGATTGTACGAACCCATAATATCGAGCACGAATATTACAGTCATCTTGCGCAACTGGAACGACATCCGTTTAAGAAAATATATTATACAACAGAGTCTAAAAAATTATGGAAGTACGAATCCCTATTGAAACATGCCGGACGAATTGCAGCTATCAGTAATGACGACTTTCACTATTTTCAAAACAAATATGGAAATACAATATCAGTACCTGCCTTTCACGCTTTTGATGAAGTTTCGTCTCTGACAGGACAAGGAGACTTCTGCCTGTATCACGGGAACTTATCCATTGCAGAAAATCACGAGGCAGCACTCTGGCTAATAGAAGAAGTACTACCTCTCCTCCATCAACAAATTGTTATAGCGGGGCAACATCCCAGAAGCGAACTTCGACAAAAAGCAGCCAGGCACCCGAAGATTAAACTGATCCAAAACCCTGATCATCTGGAAATGGATCGGTTGATTCAACAAGCACAGGTACATCTGCTTCCTGCTTTTCAAAACAGTGGTATAAAGCTCAAGTTACTGCATGCCTTATACCGGGGGAGATTTGTCGTCGCGAATGCTATGATGACAGGAGGCAGCGGGTTAGAAAGCATTTGTCAGGTCGCGGAAACCCCAACGGATTTTGCCCATGCTGTACAATCCGTATTGGAGAAAACATTTAGTTTGGAAGAAATATCCTTTCGTAAAAAATTACTGGAAGAAAAATTTTCAAATGCAGCGGGGGCCGCTCAACTCATTCAGTTATTGGACAGCGACTGGTGACCGGAAGCAGAACCTTCCACATGCGAAAGACGTCCTTGCTCTACCTTCTCCACTCTGGAGGGGAAACGTTCAATCAGGGAATAATTATGCGTCACCATCACCACGGCACGACTATTACGACTCACATCAAAAAGCAAGTTCATAATTTCATTGCTGGTCTCCGGATCCAGGTTTCCGGTGGGCTCATCGGCAAGAATCAAATCGGGATCATTCAGCAAGGCCCGGGCAATCACCAAACGCTGTTGTTCCCCTCCTGATAATTCATGCGGCATCTTAAAGCCTTTCGTACCCAGACCTACCTTTGTTAATACTTCCGAAACCCGTTCTTCCATTTTTGCCTTTTCTGTCCAACCGGTAGCTTTCAGATAAAACATCAGATTTTCCTTTGCTGAACGATCTGTCAGGAGTTGGAAGTCCTGGAAAATAATTCCCAATTTCCTTCTCAACTTAGGAACATCGCCATTCTTCAGATTATGCAAATCGAATCCGGCCACTCGTCCTTCACCCTGAGGCATGGGAAGATCACCGTACAGCAACCGCATCACACTACTTTTACCACTCCCTGTTTTACCGATCAGGTACACAAATTCCCCGCGTTGCACTTCAAGATTTACATCATTCAGTACAAGGTTCTTATTTTGAAAAACACTGACATGTTTCAAATCGATAATAGTATCAGACATTCTATTTGTATTTATGAAAGCGTTAAAGTTCTAATTTATGGACTTTACCGAATGCAATTTCATTCAGAAAGTTCATGATTTTTTGTTCATGTACAGCAACGCCGGCTTTCACCAATGCCTTTTCCGGCCGGTCGAGACGGAAATAAGCCAACAGGGTAAACTGCTCGTCACGCAATTGGACATAGTCCGGAATCTTTGCTTTTCCCTGAATTTTAAGAAGGTAATAGATGGCCATTGTTGCTTCAGAACATTCAGGGACATCGGACAGATCTTTCTCTATTTCCGGATTTTCCGATTACCTTAAATGTTAATAATGCAAACTTAAGACGAAAATCCACCATTTTAACCTAAAATCAGGTCATCAAAAGCCAACTTATCCACTATAAAAGCTAAAAAAGTAATCGAATGGAAACGTTCATGAAGACCAGGCTCCATCGTGAGTTTATTAAATGAGAGAGACCTTCTTGTCCTGAATCGTATCGATGTTCACGATGCTGCTTCAGGGCAGGAAGGTCTCCGCCAACTATTTTATTAAGTAATTATCGTTTACTTGTCTTCTTACTTCCAAATCCAACCGGGCTACCTACACGTGCCATAGCACAGCGGAATCCGAGCCAATCTGTTGCTTGCTCCTGATCGAGGAAACGACGGGCACCGGGAGTCATGTAGTACACACGATCTTTCCATGAACCACCTTTTACCACACGAGCTTTATCATCGATAAGCGTAGTATTTCCGGATGCATACGTAGCGTAATCCGGCTCATCACCATCGACATAATTGATATTATCTGCCTTTTGGTAATTTCTACGGCTAGCTGCTTCCTGTTCAGTTACATCACGCAATTGAATTCTGCCCAACGTATCTTTCTCCGTCACAGAACCTTCTTCATCCGTCACCTGAGTTTGGAAAACGTTTCCGCGGAACGACCTGAAATCTGATTTATCTTCGTGAGAAAGTGGACGATATACATCCATTACCCATTCTGCTACGTTACCGGCCATATTATAAATACCGTAATCGTTCGGCACATAGGAGTACACAGGTGTAGTGATATCACCATTATCGTTCAGGCGACCGGAAACTCCCATATTGTCACCTCGTCCACGTTTAAAGTTGGCGAGCATTTCTCCCTGCCATTTATCTTCAGAATTACGTACGCCGTGACCATTCCATGGGTATAATTTTCTTTCGTTTACATTTTCAAACACGGTATTGCCAATCAAACTCAGGGAGGCAAATTCCCATTCCGCTTCGGTGGGCAGGCGATAACGAGGTAAAAGAATACCATCTTCCATTCTCACTTTACGCGAATCTACGTTGGGATTCAGATCCTGAAGGGGACTCTTAACAAGACCTTCATACTGACCGGCGAGGTAGGAGTCGGTATTAAAATTATCTTCATTCACCTGAGCGGGATTAACACGAAGGATCCCTTCTCTGATCAGAATTTGTTCGTTCACACGATCCGTTCTCCAGGAGCAGAAGTCATTGCATTGCAACCAGTTCACACCCACAACAGGATAATCCTGATAAGCAGGGTGACGTAAATACAATTCTACATAAGGTTCATTGAATGCCAAACGATCACGCCATACTAATGTATCCGGTAAGGCTTTACGCTGCACCTCGGGATAATCCGTTCCAAAAACGCGACCCAGCCAGTAGATATATTCCAGCCAGTAGGTATTTGAAACTTCGGTTTCATCCAGATAATAAGAAGAGACCGTTACACGACGAGGGATATTATCCCAGTCCTGAACGACATCCTGTTCGGTTCGACCCATAACGAAAGTACCACCTTCAATCAACACAAGCCCGGGCCCGGTTTCCTGTTCAGTGTACGGAACGACTTCAAAACCGCCGTTACGTTCATCGTTATAATTCCAGCCTGTAGATCCGGATTTTTGGTAGTTGTTACAGGCTGTAAAAACCATCATTCCCAGTCCGAGGAAGGGAAGAAAATGATTTTTAATGTTCATGTTTATGAGTATTTGGGTGAGACAAATATGCGAAATAACTAAAAACTAGGGCAGCTTATTGCACGGAATCTTTTCTTTTTGGGTCTGCATTCGAATTGCAATCCCAAGCTCAGTTCGTGCGAGCCACCTGTGGCATTACTTAAGGCTGAGACAGTTACGTCATAACTATAGCCGAATTTGAAGATGCCTTTTTGAAGTCCGATCAGGGCAATAAAACTATCACTGGATAGAAATTTATCGCTTCCGAAGTTACCTCTGTACCATAATCCTCCAACAATAGGTGAATGAAGGATATACATTCCAATATTTATTTGATTGAACGCTGCTTGTTGCTGATAAAGTACATTGGGAGAAATAAATGTTCCTTCGTCGCGGTTGATTCTTCCTCTGTAACCACGGCTATACGTATCCCCGATAGGCAGCATAGCACCAAGGTGAGCAGTATATTTTCGGGGTAATTTTGAGGTGCCTTTAACAATAAAGGCTTCATCCGGTTCAGTCAGATGGTGCGCTGCAAAACCTCCGTACACTTTACTGGTATAAGCGAGGACACCGGCACTGAAATCCATGAAATTCCTTGATTCGGTTGGTCTTAATTCCTGTGTTGAATAAACGAATCCATAACGGGGATCGATCATATCACCGAAAGTCAACTTATTAAAATCCAATCTCTTTTGAACATAAGTGGCCTGAAGCCCCATACGCATGGAGAACTTTCTGTTCACATTCAACTGATAAGCATACATCCCGCTGATATTCGTGGTAGAAATCGTACCCTCCCCTGCTTTATCATTCAATACCAATAATCCAACACCTCCATTAATAATGTCAAAATGCTGATCATAGCTCGCACTGGTAGTAATGTAAGTCTCTTTTAAGGCCGGCCATTGATTACGGTAATTTATGTTCACACGCGGGCATCGTGAAGACCCTGCAAAAGCCGGATTAAGATAGAGCGGGTTTGCATAGAACTGGGTAAATTGAGGGTCCTGTGCATCGGCCACAAGGCTTACTGCTATCATCAGACACAGGAGTACACGTTTGAGCATATTCAGATCTTTTTCTATTTGTTATACGAAGAATCCTATTTTTGTTTCGAATCTAACGTATAATAACTGCAATAATTCCAATGGGCAGGCGTTGATAATGGAACTTGCACCAAACTTCAAAGATGCAAAATCCGTTGTAGATATAGCACAAATTTATACTATTATTTAAATACGAAATGCGGAATCGTTCACAAACCTTACCTACACCCCCTGATTTCCACAGCAAATTTTACTTTAATAAAACAATTAAGGACCTCCTTATATTGTTTTTGCTTGCAATTTTTCCCGGTCAGGTATCGGCTCAAAAGGAAGGATTAATTCAACTCAACTGGCAGGAGGTTCAAATTCAGGAAGATGGGAAGTCAAGAATTTATTTTGACGGGTCACATTTTCTATTGGAACACACCACCTTGCCCTATTTTCATATAAAATTCAATACCAGTGTTTTAAATATAAATATTTTGCAGCCGGTTTATATCCCATTAACCAATGAGGAGCAAAAAGCGGTGACCGGAAAACTATCCACTACTCCAGAAATTAAAATAATTGAGTCGTATGAACGCAAGGTTCCGGTGAGTCTGGTGTATATTTTACCTTTTCGTTTGAACCCAACAACAGGAGTTCCTGAAAAGCTTATATCTTTCAGTTTAGCCCCAGTGCAAAATTCCGGCTTTAATTCCAGAGCAAAATTCAATAACACTCAAAGCTTTGCTACGAATTCGGTTTTAGCAAGTGGGGATTGGTACAGAATCGGAGTAACACGGGATGGCATATATAAGGTCAGTTTTGATGATTTGATGGACCTTGGGATTGACCCGGCCACACTTAGTTTTGCCAGCATCCGGCTTTTTGGAAACGGAGGCGGACCTTTACCCTTATTGAACAGTGCGCCCAGAAAGGATGACTTGCAGGAATGCGCAATCGAGACCATTGATGAAAATCAGGACGGACAATTCAATAACAACGACTATTTTTTATTTTACGGACAAGACCCAACCCGTTGGACCTACAATTTTAGTGAGAAGCAATTTGTACACAATAAAAATAATTTTACCGATACTACTTATTACTTTCTCACGACTAACGTTCCCGGCATTCCGAAAAGAATTCAAACCGTTCAAAGTTTACCTGCTATAGGCAATGAGCCCCTCGTTTCGAGTTTTACCGATTTTAGTTATCATGAGGAAGATGAAATAAATTTCATTAAGTCAGGAAGAGAATGGTACGGTGAGATTTTTGATGTTATACTTAACCAAAAATTCAACTTTTCATTTCCCAATCTCATTCCGGGAACCGCAAAGTTAAAGTCAAGCGTGGCTGCCCGGACTTCCACCTCCTTTTCCAGTAGCAGCAGGTTTGTTGTCAGTGTTAACAATTCAACCATTCTTACCCATACAATCAGTAATGTAGGCGTGAGTTATACGGATGACTTTGCACGGACCTCTGCATTAAACGCCTTATTTAATGCTACATCTTCTGACCTCACCCTTGACTATACTTTTCAGCCTTACAACGCTGCTTCAACAGGATGGTTGGATTACATTGCCATAAATGCCACCAGGGGATTATCCATGACCGGAAATGAACTCCTGTTCCGTGATCTTGACACCAATAATCAGCCGGGCAACAGGAGATATGTAGTCGGTAACGCAAAAAATGACTTGAAACTTTGGTCATTGCGTGATCACAATACTGTAACAAATCAACAATACGCCTTGAATAATGGAATCCTGGAATTCATTCAATCCATTGATTCTTCGCAGATGATCGAATACTATCTCTTCAATGAAAAGGCATACAGAACCCCTTTCTTTACCGGGAGAATCGCTAATCAAAATCTACACGGCTTAGCCCAGGCAGAATATATTATTATCTCACACGAAAATTTTTTAGCGGAAGCTGAAAGGTTGGCTGAATTTCATCGTGACAATGATAGCTTAACCAGTATTGTTGTCAGCAGCCGTCAGGTTTTTAATGAATTCTCCAGCGGCGCTCAGGATGTAAGCGCCATCAGGGACTTCCTTAGAATGTTTTACGAACGGGCCGGCACCCCGGAAGAACTGCCTAAATATGCATTACTATTAGGCGATGGTTCTTACGATTTAAAATACCGGACCGGTGGAAATTCTAATTTCATACCCACGTTTCAGTCGGAGAATTCTGTCTCACTTCTTATATCATATACCTCGGATGACTTTTTTGGTTTGATGGATCCTACCGAAGGCAACCTTACCGGACCTGAACTTATCGATATTGGCATCGGACGTTTTCCTGTAAGAACTGCTGAAGAAGCGAAGGCAATGGTTAATAAAGTCATTACTTATTCTACCCCCGGAATCATCACCGATCAAACCTATTGTGCCGGAACAAACAGCAGCCGCCTCGGCGACTGGAGAAACATATTATGTTTTGTGGCCGATGACCAGGACAGGAATTTACATCAACGGCAGAGTGAGCGAATCACTGCATTTGTACAACAAAACAATCCTGTTTATAATATAGATAAGGTGATCTCTGATGCCTATCAACAGGTCTCCACACCGGGAGGATTACGTTATCCCGAAGTGAATGATGCCATCACAAAAAGAGTAGAGAGAGGAGCATTGCTCATTAATTATACCGGTCATGGAGGGGAGTTAGGATGGGCGTCTAAGGCCATATTAAACAATGACATGATCAACAGTTGGAGAAATACCAACAATATGCCGGCCTTTATAACTGCAACTTGTGAGTTCAGTCGTTTCGATGATCCTTTGCGCACTTCGGCCGGTGAATTTGTATTTTTAAATCAGCAAGGGGGCGGCATCTGCTTATTTACAACGGTTCGCCTTGCTTTTGCCATTGACAATGAATTAATCAATACCGACATGATGTCACATTTTTTCAAACCTGTAAATGGAAAGATGCCCAGAACAGGCGATATTCAGCGGCTGGCAAAGCGTGATAACCCATCCAACAGAAATGTTACTTTATTGGGAGATCCGGCACTTATGCTCGCCTATCCTAAATACAAAGTGGAAACAACAGGTATTGAAGAAACGGGCAACGGTATCACGCTGGACACACTTTCTGCACTCAGCAAAGTCACTATCAAGGGTAAAGTAACGGATTCGAATGGAAATACTTTAACCGGATTTAATGGCGTTGTCTTTCCTACAATATATGATAAAACCAACAAGGTTTATAATATAGTTAATGACGCTACCGGTAATGATATTAGTTTGCCGGATAGTTTCAATTTAAGAAAAAACATATTGTACAAAGGTAAGGCCAGTGTGAGCAACGGAGAGTTCAGCTGCTCCTTTATTGTACCTAAAGACATTTCTTTTCAATATGGCTCCGGCCGCCTCAGCTATTATGCACATGATGGAAACAATGATGCAAATGGTTTCAACGAAAACTTCACCATTGGCGGCATCTCCGGCAATGGGCTCCAGGACAACCTTGGACCGGAAGTAAAATTATATATGAATGATGAAAATTTCATCTACGGAAGCATGACCAATTCGAGTCCAAGAGTATATGCTATTCTGTTTGATTCCAGTGGCATAAATACCGTAGGCAATGGTATCGGCCATGACATCACTGTTCAACTGGATGGAAAGCCACAGCAATTATATGTATTGAATGATTACTATGAATCAGATTTGGATTCTTATCAAAAAGGAAGGGTAATATTTCCCCTGGATGCCTTATCAGAAGGCCCCCATACATTAACATTCAAGGCATGGGATATCAACAACAATTCATCGGAATCCACCACAGAATTTGTTGTCAGCTCATCAGCCGGCCTGGCCCTTGACAGAGTATTAAATTACCCCAACCCCTTCACTACCTATACCCGATTCATGTTTGAGCATAACAAACCTTGTACAGGTATGGCTATTCAGGTTCAGATATATACGGTGAGCGGAAGACTCGTCAAAACCATTGATGCCTATCAGGTATGTGAGGGATTCAGAAATACCGCCATTGAATGGGATGGAAAGGACGATTTCGGCGATCAACTGGCGCGCGGGGTTTATGTTTATCGATTGAGAATCAGAACAGCAGAAGGAGAAACCGCTCAAAAGCTGGAAAGACTGGTTTTGCTACGATAAGCTAACTATTTGGAAACATTTCACTACTAAAATTCGTTATATTTGCCATCCTTCCTGCTTAAATTGCTACTTATCTGTAATTTATCAGGAACAATTAAACTCAATGATGAACAAGCAATTAACAAAATTCTTCTTCGTTCCTGCTCTTTTAGCGCTACTTACTGCAAACTCTTCTGCGCAGAACACTAATTTATTAGGACAATTAAACACCATTACAACGGCGGTACCTTTCGTTATGATATCACCGGATGCGCGGGCAGGAGGTATGGGTGACCAGGGTGTTGCTTCAGCACCTGACGTAAATTCAATTCACTGGAATCCGGCCAAGCTTGCATTTGCTGAAAAGAAAATGGGATTTGGAGTTTCTTACACTCCCTGGTTGAGAGCTCTCGTAAATGATATGTTCATCGCCTATTTATCAGGTTACAGCAAAATGAAAGGAGATCAGGCTATCGGCGCATCTTTACGCTATTTTTCACTGGGAAATATCACCTTTACAGATGTTAACGGCAATACGATTCGTGATTTCAAACCCAATGAATTTGCTCTTGATGTGGCCTACTCCAGAAAACTCAGCGAATACTTTTCGGGAGGTATTGCCTTACGTTTCATTCATTCGAATTTAACAGGAGGCACACAAGTAGAGGGTCAGGACTCCAAAGCAGGAAACACTGTTGCAGCCGATGTCTCTGTTTATTTTCAAAAAGAGATTGAGTTGGGCAATAAAGAAGCCATTCTTACCAGTGGGTTGAACATTTCTAATATTGGTGCAAAGATTTCCTATACCGAATCCGGAGTAAAAAACTTTATCCCCACCAATTTGCGTTTAGGTCCTGGATTAAAATTAAAACTCAACGAGTACAATGAGCTTGGATTCATGTTAGACATTAACAAACTCCTGGTTCCTACTCCTCCTATTTACACGCAGGACACTGCCAACAGTGCTGACAACATCATCCTCTATGGAGAAGATCCGGATGTGAGTGTAGCACAGGGAATTTTCCAATCCTTCAGCGATGCCCCGAATGGTTTCAAGGAAGAATTACAAGAAATCAATCTTGGTTTCGGAATGGAATACTGGTACGACAAACAGTTTGCATTTCGTGCAGGATATTTCCACGAAAATCAGCGTAAGGGAAATCGTAAATATTTCACCCTCGGTGCAGGACTTCGTTACAATGTTTTTGGCATCGACCTCGCTTATCTGATTCCAACTGATCAACGCAACCCATTAGAAAACACACTTCACTTTACATTGACCTTTGATTTTGACGCGATGAGCGGTGACAAAGACAAAGATGCTGAAGAATAGTTTTCTGACAAATCCCCTATGAGATTCCGGGTAGGTTTTGGTTTTGATGTGCACCAACTTACTGAAGGTCGCGACCTGATTGTAGGCGGAGTAAAAATTCCACATAGTAAAGGGGCTTTAGGACATTCGGATGCCGATGTCTTGATACATGCCATATGCGATGCATTACTCGGCGCTGCCGGCTTAAAAGACATCGGCACTTATTTCCCTGATACATCTGCTGAGTTTAAAGGCATCGACAGTAAAATCCTTCTCGATCGTGTTGTTAAACTCCTTTCCGAGAAAGGCTATACCATCGGTAATGTTGACTCTTCACTTGTTCTGGAGCAACCCAAGATCAAACCCTATATTGATCAAATGAGAAACACTTTGGCTCCCATTTTACGAATCCAGGAGGATGAAATCAGCATTAAAGCCACCACCAATGAAAAAATGGGGTTTATCGGACGCGAAGAAGGAGTAGCAGCCTATGCAGTTTGCATGATTGAAAAGAAGGTTTAAAGTTTAAGGTTTAAGGTTCAAGGTTTAAGGTCTAAGGTTAGAGATTAGGGTTTAAAGTTTGATACAAAAGCCACAGCGTGGCATCATTATTCTATCAAAGCAAATTCCATTTCCCAAAGCTCCGTAGGAGCGACAGGATTATAGCATCTAGATGCGAAATATGGGTAGCTCCGAAGGAGCGACAGGATATAGCATCGTAGATGCGAAATATGGGTAGCTCCAGGAGCGACAGGATATAGCATCGTAGATGCGAAATATGGGTAGCTCCGTAGGAGCGACAGGATTATAGCATCGTAGATGCGAAATATGGGTAGCTCCGTAGGAGCGACAGGATATAGCATCGTAGATGCGAAATATGGGTAGCTCCGTAGGAGCGACAGGGATATAGCATCGTAGATGCGAAATATGGGTAGCTCCGTAGGAGCGACAGGATTATAGCATCGTAGATGCGAAATATGGGTAGCTCCGTAGGAGCGACAGGATTATAGCATCGTAGATGCGAAATATGGGTAGCTCCGTAGGAGCGACAGGATTATAGCATCGTAGATGCGAAATATGGGTAGCTCCGTAGGAGCGACATTATTCTGGCAACAGCGAGGCGACAGGATTATTCGCATCGTGGATTATTATTATCCAAGGCTTCACAGGCAAAGCGAATCGGTATGATTCTATAAAATATTGTCTTGCTGTAATAGCTTCAGCTATGCAAAAACATGATCGTTTCTATTTCCAGGGATCGTACGCTACAGATTTTCTTTATGCCTGCTATTCCTCGGTTCAACCCCGTTGGGGTTGTGGGTTGGAGTTGGTGTGCTAACCCCGGATTGCATCCGGGGTTAGCGATGTTGAACCCCTTCAGGGTTCTGGAGCGGTCTCGTCAGAATCATTACATTGAAGATGAAATGAGCATGACAAGAGATCGTTCCCCCAATCTCGTCAGTTGACGAGAGGTCCTCCCTTAACTCACCCTGCTAAAATTAGCATCGGTATCATCAAGGATTTTTAGTTGATGGGCAAGCAGGATATTTTCGTTAAGTTGGAGATGTTCATCTTCAGCCAACTTTTCTATGGCTGCTGTGCGGGCTAATTCAAGGATGCGCTGATCTTTGGCGAGATTGGCAATACTCAAATTCAATACACCACTTTGTTGCGTCCCTGCCAAATCTCCCGGACCACGTAACTCGAGATCCACTTCTGCAATTTTAAATCCATCATTGGTTTCCGTCATCGTTCGCATTCTTAGTCTGGCATCATTGCTCAGTTTATTACCAGTCATGAGAATGCAAAAGCTTTGTTCTGCTCCCCTCCCTACCCTTCCCCTAAGCTGATGCAATTGAGAGAGCCCAAAACGTTCTGCACTTTCAATCAGCATCACCGAAGCATTGGGAATATTGACACCCACTTCAATCACCGTAGTGGCGACCATGATATGCGACTTCCCTTCTTTAAAGCGATTCATTTCAAAATCTTTATCAACCGCTTTCATTCTTCCGTTCACAATGCTCACCTGGTATTGCGGTAAAGGAAACTCTTTGCATATGGTATCATACCCTTCCATCAGGTTCGTATAATCCAACTTTTCAGATTCCTCAATCAATGGATATACAATATATACTTGCCTGCCTTTTGCAATTTCCTGTTTTAGAAACCCAAAAACAGCCAAACGGTGTGATTCCGTTCTGTGAATCGTTTTAATGGGTTTACGTCCCGGAGGCAACTCATCAATCACTGAGGTATCCAGATCTCCGTAGAGTGTCATCGCGAGCGTTCTTGGGATAGGTGTGGCTGTCATCACCAACACATGTGGTACAAACTCATCCTTCATCCATAGCTTCGCCCGTTGTTCTACTCCAAAACGATGTTGTTCATCGATAACGACCAATCCAAGATTCTTAAACTGCACGCGATTTTCAATTAAAGCATGGGTGCCGATAAGAATCTGCAGACGACCTTCTACCAATTCCTGCAAAAGAAATTTACGATGAGCAGTTTTAGTACTGCCCGTCAGTAAACCTATACGGATATCCTGATTTTGTAAATATTCTGAAATGGCATGAAAATGCTGATTGGCCAATATCTCCGTCGGTGCCATCAAACATCCCTGATAGCCGCTATCCAACACCATGAGCATACTCAGCAATGCTACCATTGTTTTACCACTTCCCACATCACCCTGCAGCAGACGATTCATCTGCTTTCCGCTCCCCATATCCACACGAATTTCCTTCAGCACCCTTTTCTGAGCATTGGTCAATTCAAAGGGAAGATGGTTCGTATAAAAAGTATGAAAGCTCTCGCCGATTTTTTCAATTTTTCGTCCTTTATATATTTCCTGTCGGGTACATTTTGCTTTTAGCAGGCGCAGTTGAATAAAGAACAGCTCTTCAAACTTCAAACGATACTGAGCTGCTGCAAGAATTTTTTCATCCGAAGGAAGATGAATGTGAAATAAAGCATCTCTTCTGCTCATCAACTTATACTTACTCAGAATATCGGAAGTAATTGTTTCCGGAATCTGAGCAGGCAATTGCGAAAGGAGCGTCTTCAATAGTTTTTGCAAGCCTTTACTATCCAATCCTCTGCTCTTGCATTTTTCAGTAGTACTATAGACACCGGTGAGTGAACCTCCACTCCACTTTTCAGCAATCGCGGCTTCTTCGAGTTCCGGATGAATAATGTTAAACCGTCCGTTAAAGAAACCCGGTTTACCAAAAACAACATACTCCTTGTTAGGATGAATAGTATCCTTTATCCAGCGGATTCCCTGAAACCAAACCAGGTCCATTTGCCCGGTGTTATCACTAAAAACCGCAGACATTCTTCCCGGCCGCTTTCCACCATGTACTTGTAATCGGGAAATCGTTCCTTTTAACTGTACTAATGGTAAATCTTCATTCAGTTCGGCAACGGTAAAAAATTTTGAACGATCTATATAGCGAAAGGGGTAGTGTTTAACCAGATCAGAAAATTGAGATATACCCAGTTCTTTACGAAAAAGTTCGGCGCGTTGCGGACCTACTCCTTTCAGGTATTCGATGGGTGTATCTAAAAATATATTCTGACGCATTTCAAACAAAAATAAGCAAGGAGGGAAACAAGAAGGATAGAAGTTGAATTATTTTCGAAAAAGTATTGAAAATAAAAATCCCGCTTTTCGGGCGGGATTTTCACGTTGCAAAATACAAATTATTGCACTTTTTTAACGTTCACAGCATTGGCACCTTTACGGCCTTCAATCACCTCGTAGCTGACATTGTCATTTTCACGAACCTTGTCTATTAGACCGCTGTGATGCACGAAGATTTCCTTGTTGGATTCATCCTCTACAATAAAACCATATCCCTTGGCTTCATTGAAGAACTTTACTTTACCTGTTTTCATTTTAATGAATTAATAATTGAATATTTTCCAAAAATAAGTATAAAATCGAACTTGGGCATTTATTTGATATATTTTTTTAGATCGAAAAAAAATAGAAAGTTGTGAAGGTTAGGATGATACCTTTGCGGTTCATCATTAAGTAAGAGCAATATGCTACAAACAATCAGTGGAAAGTGGGTTGATATTCTGAACAGAAGAATTTGCGAAGGGACATTTACCATCAGGAACGGTCATATCTCCTCCTTTAAAGAAGAGGCTGTGGCAGAGGAAATTTATATTCTTCCCGGTTTTATTGATGCGCATATTCATATTGAAAGTTCCATGCTGGTACCTTATGAATTCGCAAGAATAGCTTTGACACATGGAACTGTTGCGACAGTGAGTGATCCACATGAAATTGCCAATGTGTTAGGTTTGGAAGGAGTTTATTACATGTTGGAAAATGCAAAAGATGCAAAACTTAAATTTCATTTTGGTGCACCTTCCTGTGTGCCCGCCACTTCTTTTGAAAGTTCAGGTGCTGTGATGGGGCCGGCTGCCGTTGAAACACTATTACAACGCGACGATATCTTCTACCTAAGCGAAATGATGAATTATCCCGGAGTACTGTATAGCGATCAGGAAGTGTTACAAAAAATAGCTCTTGCTAAACAATATAACAAACCGGTTGACGGACATGCTCCCGGATTGCGAGGAAAAGATGTTAAACACTACATTGATGCAGGAATCAGTACCGACCATGAATGCTTTACATTGGGGGAAGCGTTAGAGAAGATAAGTTATGGAATGAAAATTCTCATTCGTGAGGGTTCGGCTGCGAGAAATTTTGACGCCCTGCATCCTCTTTTAAGAAGTCATCCGGGATCGTGTATGTTTTGTTGCGATGATAAACATCCCGACGAACTGTTGTTGGGACATATAAATTTACATGTATCAAAAGCAATAGCCCTGGGTTACGATCTCTACGATGTTTTATATGCGGCTTGCATACACCCCGTCATGCATTACAACTTACCGGTGGGTCTACTGCGCCCCGGAGATCCTGCCGATTTTATCATCACAAGAAATCTGGTTGACTTCCAACCTGAGATGACAGTTATAAACGGAGAAGTGGTTGCCGAAAAAGGGATATCTTTTTTACCGGAGAAGAAACACCACATTATAAATAATTTCAAAAGTTCACTACTATCGCCTTCTTCATTGGAAGTAAATGATTTAGGGAATATTATGCGTGTCATTGAAGCCTATGACGGACAACTGATCACAGGAGAATTCCAGGCAAAGGTCAAGGTGGAGCATGGGCTTTGCGTTGCGGATCCCGAAAATGATATTCTAAAAATTGCTGTAGTCAACAGATACGCTCCTTCTCCACCATCTATAGCCTTCATAAAAAATATCGGATTGAAAAGAGGTGCAATTGCTTCGAGTGTTGCCCATGATTCACATAATATCATCGTAGCAGGTGCAGATGATGCTTCCATGTGCAAAGCTGTAAACCTGCTCTTTGAACACCGAGGCGGATTGAGTCTGGTAGACGGGCCGGAAGAGTTGGTCATTGCATTGCCGGTGGCGGGCTTGATGAGTGACAAAGATTGTGAAACCATTGGAAAAGCCTACGCCCATATTGATCATAAAGCCAAGGAGCTGGGATCTTCCTTACGTGCGCCATATATGACATTATCCTTCATGGCCTTATTGGTAATTCCTTCTCTAAAAATCAGCGACAAAGGATTATTTGATGGCCATTCGTTTCGCTTCACTTCATTGTTTGTTTAGAAAACTGCAATATTTAACGCTTAGCACTACAGCATCTCATCTCTGTTAATCGTCGTTAGTTACGGGGTATCCTTTAGGAAATCACAAGGGAAGTGTAATAATTCCTCTACGGAACAACATTTCCTGTTTATGATCGTATGACTACTAGTAAGCAGTTTATGATCGCCATAAAGAAATATCTTATTACACCTTTACGATACACCATGCTTACCGGCATTTGTATTTTTATCTATTCGCTTTTTGCGTCAACCTCTTTAGTGAGTCACTTACTTCAGAACCTTCTTCTCCCAACGCTCTTCTATTTACTTCTTTTTGCGCTTGGATTCCTCGTCCTTTTACTCCTTACGTGGATCAGCACCTCCACTACGGAAATGTAGCGGTTACTGAAGTTGCATCTGCGCCAATCAATTCCTCCTTCAATTTCCGATCGCGGTTATAGATATCATTTCTGAAATGCAATTTCCCGTCATTCTCCACCCAGGCGGTAAAGTAGACGATGAACACCGGAATTTCGGTCGACAAGGGCACCCACAATTCTTTACCCGGTTTTAACGACTTACTCACCTTCTCCGGTGACCAATTCTCTTTTCGAGAATATAATTGGCCAGTTTCTCCGGATCGCTGACACGAATACAGCCATGACTAAATGCTCTTTTTTCCTCGCTAAAAAGAGAGCGGGAAGGTGTATCGTGCAAATAGATACTGAAGCTATTCGGAAACAAAAACTTCACTCTTCCCAGGGAATTGTTTGCACCCGGGCGCTGACGAATAGTATACGGAAATCCGGAATTGGAATACTTAGACCATGCTATTTTAGAGGGGCTTATCACTTTAGATGATCTATCTACAACTTCCATATTATGTTTTTTCAAATAGGATGCATTTTTAACCACTCCCGGAATAATTTCATTGTACAAAATTCCCGGAGGAATCACCCAATAAGGATTGAACACTACATGCTTCAACACGCCTTTGAAGGTGGCGGTTTCGTGCACTTCTTTTCCAACAACCACGGGCATCGTCCAGACTTGCTTTCCATCTTCATAGGCATACAAATTAAAATCCGGGATGTTCACAATCAAATAATCCGGCGGATAATCAGACGGCATCCAACGGCTCCTTTCCATATTCAGTAAAATCTCCTCTATACGAATATTTACCGGCACATTCAATTGCCTGAAGAAGGCAGGACCTGCTACGCCATCCGGTTTCAGTCCATGCCTGGCCTGAAAATTTTTTATTCCTTCCGAGAGCATGGAATCCACCACCATGGATGAATCTGCTTTCGGGAGATCGCCATGAAGAAACAAGCTTTGTGATAATGCCGGAACGATACTATCTGTATCGCCTATACGAAGCGACTTTCGCGTCATGTCAACAATAGGCCAACCTCCATTTTTTTCAAGGCTGTCATACTTCACAAGATAACTCCTTAACCAGTAGTACTGACGGAAGACCGCCTTTGACAACAGTCTACCATCCGGAGAATGAGACAACGCTGAATCGAGCCATTCGCTCTTATCAACATGATATCGTGGAAGAAACCACCCCATCGCTTTCGTCTTCTCCTCCGGCAATCCATTCCATGCCGCATCAGTATACCAGAAAAAGGAGGTGGTAAGCAGCAGATCTAATATCGGATCAGGAGGGGACAGACTGTCTTTGCCGGCTTGAATATTCATTCGCTCCTGAAGTACAGACATTACAGGGAAGGTATCCTTCACTCCCTCCAAATTGACCATCTCAAGGAACTGCAATAGAAATCCGGCATGCTCCCGCAGGCCATTCTTACCAAACCATGCAAACTTCCATTCCCGGTTGGTGTAAAAACTACGGACTCTTGGTTCATAGTTTTTCAGGTGAAAACTATCTGAAAAAAGAGAATCCAAAATCAGACTATCCAAAACGGAAGGCCCCTTCTTATCAAATACACGAACAATGGTATCTTTGGGAGCAATGTTTTCCTGATTGGAATTTCCACCGGAAGAACAGGAAAAGAGAAAACCCGAAACGAAGAAACCCACAATTATTTCAAGGAAATGTTCGATGAAAAATTTACAAATTTTATTTAGCTTTAAATACTGCATACCTTCTTACTTTGCTTTCATCTGCTTCATGATTCTGGTTGCAAAGACAAAATCATTCAACTCTTGATTATCCGAATGCACAATTTCATCATAGCTACCTTCCCACCATTTCCTTCCTTTAAAAATAAAAACAATTTTCTCTCCCATCTCTGTAAGGGAATTCATGTCGTGTGTATTCACTACGGTCGTGGTTTGAAATTCAGAAGTGATTTCCTTTATGAGATCATCAATCACTATAGAAGTTTTGGGATCAAGTCCGGAATTGGGTTCATCGCAGAATAGATACTTGGGATTCATAGAGATCGCTCTTGCAATCGCCACCCTCTTCTTCATTCCTCCACTTATTTCAGAGGGAAATAATTTATTTACATTCACCAGATTCACCCGTTGAAGGCAAAAGTTAACTCTATCCAGTTTCTCTGCGAGACTCATGTGCGTAAACATATTCAGTGGAAACATCACATTTTGTTCTACCGTTAACGAATCGAACAAGGCACCTCCCTGAAAAACCATTCCAATCTCCTGACGAATTGGTTTACGTTCTTTAAAGTCCATTTCACTAAAATTTCTTCCATCAAAATAAACTGCTCCGCGATCCACTTCAAAAAGTCCGACGGTACATTTCATTAAGACCGTTTTACCCATCCCACTCTGCCCAATGATCAGATTCACTTTACCACTCTCAAACGTACATGAAATATCTTCAAGAACTGCTTTCCCATCGAAGGCCTTATATATCCCCTTTACCTCTATCATGCTTTATAGCTATTTCCTTTCAGGCGAGAATTAACTGTGTAAGAATATAATCAAAGATCAGAATAATAATACTGCTATACACCACTGCCTTAGTACTGCTTTGACCTACTTCAAGAGCACCGCCATCAGTATGATATCCATGATAAGCGGAAACGCTGGTGATGATAAAAGCGAAAACCAATGTTTTAATCATTGCAAAAACAATATTAAAAGGAACAAACTGATCTTGCAATCCGCGGACAAAATCTGCAGAAGGTACTGTACCGCTCAAGTCGCCGGCGAACCATCCACCAAGTATGCCCAGAAACATACTCAGAATAACAACGAATGGAGTGATGATGAGTCCCGCAATGATTTTAGGTAAGGTGAGAAAACCTGAAGAGTTGATTCCCATAATTTCCAGCGCATCGATCTGTTCGGTGACACGCATCGTTCCTATTTCAGAAGCGATACCGGAGCCCACCTTTCCTGCCAGAATTAACATAATGATTGTAGGAGAAAATTCGAGAATGATAGAATCACGGGCAACGATTCCAACAGCATAAATAGGAACTAATGGATTAACGAGATTATAGGCACTTTGAATCGTGATTACCGCCCCCATAAAAACCGAAGTAAGCGCTACAATACCCATAGCTCCAACGCCAATGTTGACCAATTCGTGTAATACCTGTCGATAGTAAACTACAAATTTCTCCGGTTTCATGAACAAACCTTTCATGAAGATCCAGTAACGACCGATCTCAAATATGCTTCGGGAAATCACAGGTGCCAAGTTAGGTATATGGATTAAAGTTTCCCTTTAAAATATCCATTCTTACGAACAGCAAGCGTTTATTAAACGTTTATTGTTGCTGCTAACCGTTTATTCAAAAGTTGCCGTCAATTTTATATTGAAAATAGCGAAAGAAAACCAATCAACTTATTCATTGAATTTCAAAACATTGCCTTCGACTAAAAAATTAACCATTTGCAAATGATTGTATTCGTATATAAATACTTAAAACCTGGCTCGTATTTGCCCCGCCGCTAAGTTTGTGCCGGGGAGGAGGAGTGGTGGCCCCCTTCCTACTAAAATGCCCGAAAAAAGGAAGTTCGACTTTGTTTTTTTGCGATGGTTTTTATGCGAGGTTCAGCCCAAAGTTCACTATGGATCTTTTGCATTCATTGCTATACACCTTTAAAAGAAGTCTTAAGACTCATCCGGTTTCTTCTATTTCACTGCTTCTGTCTTCTTGTAAATGACTGCAAGATTCAATTTTAAATTTTCAAAATGTGTGATCAACATGCTTATCTTTGATTTATGATCCGACGGAGAACTTATCGCCTTCTTATAATTATGCTGATTTCCGGACTTTTTTCTTCCTGTAGCCTTTTTAAGAAAAAGTGCGATTGTCCGAATTGGGGGCATGCTAAAAAGGTAGAAAACCAGCTCCAGGCTGCAGGCTGATAAGAATCAATTTGGCGTAAAGTCTTGAAATTTAATCATATAAAATTAATTATGACTTAGCGCAGTTGGTTATATGACTGTTGTATCTATCTTAGCACTTTATTTAGAATGATTCTAAAAAGGTAGGGTGTATGCAAGTAGAAACAATTCGTCTGTCAAGTTTACACAAGGGAGAAAGTGCGATCATCGATTCTTTTATGGATGACACTATGAAGCAAAAATTACTGGAGATGGGTTTTCTTCCCGGCGACACTGTCACTTTAGATAGATTCGCACCATTAGGCTGCCCCATAGCTATTGAAGTGAACGGCTCAACATTAGGTATCCGATTAGATGAAGCTGCGTCTATTATTGTCAAACCCATCCATTAAAAATTTCACTTGGTTCAGTCTGTAGCTGTGGATGCGGATATCCGTAAACGTTATGTGAAGGTTGTTCTTGCAGGAAATCCCAACAGCGGAAAAAGCACTTTATTTAATATCCTCACGGGCTTACATCAAAAGGTCGCTAATTTTCCCGGTGTTACTGTTGAAAAAAAAACCGGTCATTGCCGGATTTATAATTCCAATACAGGGCAGCCTACATCCTTTGAAATCATAGACCTGCCGGGCACCTATAGTCTTTATCCAAAATCACCTGACGAACGTATTCCCTTTGAAATTCTCTGCGACACGTCGAATGAAAGTCATCCGGACATTGTTGTTTTAGTGGTGGATGGCACCAATCTCAAACGGAGTCTGTTTCTGGCCAGTCAAATCATTGATCTGAAGATTCCCTGCGTGTTGGCGTTGAACATGATGGACATGGTGAAGAAAAACAAGATCGACATTCAGGTGGCTGAACTAGAAAGTCGATTGGGTGTCCGCGTTATTCCTATTAATGCCAGAAATGAAGAGGGGATAGAAGAACTTAAGCAGGCTTTGCTCAGTCCTATTCCTGTACCTCTAAATGCCATTTTTGAAACGGATCAACTTGCTCCAAAACTATTGAAGAGTCTGAGCGAATTGCTAGAACTTAAAAGCAACTACGCGGGACTTCAAATTGCTCATCATGCAGATGCACTGGATGATTTTCATTATTCCGCTGAATTAAAAACCAAGGTACGATCACTATTGCAGGAACAGACTGGCGATTTCAATAAACTGCAATCCTTTGAAACGCTGGAACGCTATAAAGTCATTCAGGAGATTCTAAGTCATGCGGTAAGACAAGAAAAAAACACAGGGAAATCTTCTGTCACACAAAAAATTGATCGTTTTTTAATGCATCGTTTCTGGGGATATTTTTTCTTTTTGCTGGTTCTCTTTTTAATCTTTCAAACCATTTTTAGTCTTTCCGAATTTCCCATGAATTTCATCGATGAAACATTTACCCTGTTAAGTGATGCGATGAGAGAATCATTACCTGCCGGAATGCTGAATGATTTATTGGTGGATGGGGTGCTTGCCGGTGTGGGTGGTATTGTCATTTTCATCCCTCAAATCGCTCTTCTATTTATGTTTATCGCACTTTTGGAAGACACGGGTTATATGGCACGTGTCAGTTTTCTGATGGATAAACTGATGCGCAAATTTGGATTAAATGGTCGATCTGTAATTCCACTGATGAGTGGTGCGGCCTGTGCTGTCCCTGCCATTCTTTCAACAAGAACCATCGGAAGTTGGAGAGAACGTCTCATCACCATCTTTGTAACCCCACTGATGAGTTGTTCCGCCCGATTGCCGGTATACATTACTCATTGCATTGGTCGTCCCACAGAAAATGTTCTTTGGTGTAATCGGATTACAGGGAGTGGTAATGATGTCGCTATATCTAATTGGTTTTATAGCTGCTATTGCTTCGGCAGCTCTCTTTAAAAATTTCGTAAAAGCAAAAGAAAAAGCCTATTTCATCATGGAAATTCCGGTGTACCGGATGCCCAGGTGGAGTAATGTTCTTTATTCCATTGTTGAAAAGGTACGCATCTTTCTCTTTGATGCAGGGAAAATTATCATTGCGATTAGTATTATCCTTTGGTTTCTCTCTTCACGCGGACCCGGAGAAAAATATGCTCAACTGGAAGCGCAAATGGAAATGATCTCCTTAAAAGAAGGAATTGATTCTCCTCAAACTTATGCTATTCAATCAGAAATGCTGGAAGCCTCCTATGCCGGTAAGCTCGGACATATTATTGAACCGGCTATTCGTCCTCTGGGTTTTGACTGGAAGATTGGTATCGCGCTGGTCACCTCTTTCGCAGCGCGAGAAGTTTTTGTTGGCACGATGAGTACCATATACAGTGTGGGACAAAATGAATCCGACGCTTTGACCGTAAAAGATAAAATGCGGAGAGAGGTTAATCCTGATACCGGCGGACCACGTTATACATCCGCTGTGGGCTGGTCGCTCATGTTATTCTACGCATTTGCCATGCAATGTATGAGCACGATGGCCGTAGTGAAGCGTGAAACCGGTGGTTGGAAATGGCCATTGATTCAATTTGCCTATATGTCGGCTCTCGCCTGGTTGAGCAGTTTTCTGATCTATAATTTGCTGAAATAAACAGCAGCGCTTAAAACTGTTTATTACTTTTCCGGAAGTTCGTTTTTGCACTCCCTATATTTGTCGCATAGATTAATCAGTCATGTCAAGCCCGGTAACAGGAGAGCATTTACGAATAGCATTAGGTAAATATTTGCCTGCGGAAGCCGTAGACACCTGCTTTGACTGGATTCATCAATACCGAATCAGGGTAAGGATTAAGAAAAGTCGACAAACAAAATTTGGTGATTATCATCCGCCACATGAAGGGAAAAGCCATACCATTACCATTAATTACGACCTCAACCCTTTTGCATTCCTGATCACATTCACACATGAAGTAGCACATCTCACCTGTTTCCTAAAACACCGGGATAAAGTTGCTCCTCATGGACCGGAATGGAAAAGTCATTTCCGATTTCTCATGCAAGGATTTCTTGATCGAAAAATTTTTCCCGAAGATGTATCTCACGCCTTGGCCAACTATATGCGCAATCCGGCTGCCTCCAGTTGCGGTGACATAGAGATGATGAAGGCCTTGCGACGGTATGATCAACACGCCCCGGATTGGGTACATCTGGACGAAATCCCTTTTAATTCCGCCTTTGCTCTAAAAAACGGAATGCACTTTGTCAAAGGCCATAAACTTCGAAAAAATTTTGAATGTTTTGAAAAGCATTCCAGACATAAGTACTTTATACATCCGTTGATGGAGGTGAAACTATTAGACGAAGTAGGGTTACGAATACGAAGATTTACGAAAATACGAAATACGAATATTTCGAAATCGCGATGCAATGTACGAAATACGAATGTTTAAGAATTTTGGAATTTACGAATGTAGGAATGGAAATACAAGAATATGAATTCTGAAATTTGATGATTGAATTTACGAAATCTATTTGATTTCAGGTACGAAATTGTGAATTTTACGATTTGAGATGAAGAAGCTAATTCTAAATTTGAAATTATTTTCTTTAGAAAACATCTGTTAAAACAGCTGTGGCATTCGGCGATGTTTTTCATAGAGCAGGTGAATAATGCCATCGGACAAACCAATTTGCGGGACCAGAATTTTATCTATCTCAGCTGTCTTCATTACTGCAAGAAATATTTTTGCAGCCGGCACAATCACATCGGCACGATCAGGATTTAATCCGAGTGTGGTGATGCGCTCCTCCACAGTAAATTCTTTTAGAAAATAATACGTTTCCTGGATTTTAGAAAACAGCAAGGGCTTATTCTCCTTCCGGTCGGCCATCTTAAAAATCTTATTGATATTTCCACCGGAACCAATGGCAGTAAGAGGTTGATGCGCCTTCGTTTTTTCCCGAATCCAATCTTTAAAATATCCCCAGGTTTCCTTGCTCACCTGATCATGCAACAAACGGATTGTGCCGATATTGAAGGATTGCGATGCGGCGATATGTCCCTCGGCGAATAAAGTCAGTTCCGTACTTCCACCACCTACATCGATGTATAAATAAGATTGATCATGCGCCAGATGTTCGGCGATATGATTGGAATAAATAATCTGTGCTTCAGTTTTCCCGTCAATAATTTCAATCTCTACACCGCTTTGTTGTTTCACATAACGAATGATTTCCAGATTATTTTCTGCTTCCCGCATTGCGGCGGTTGCACAAGCTCTGTAATCAATGGCTCCGAAAACATCCATAAGCAATTTAAAAGCCTTCATTGTTTTCGCCAGTTGATTTTTCTTCTCCTCAGAAATTCTCCGGAAACGAAAGGCATCCTCTCCCAGACGAATGGGCATCCGCACTAACTCGGCCTTTTTAAATACAGGCTCCGGACCACCTTCGTAGACATTACAAAGCAATAGTCGCACTGCATTAGAACCAATATCGATAGAAGCAAATCGCAAGTTGTCAGTAGATAATTTGATACGTGCCGAATTTACAGTTAATAATTTAAACTTTCCAATTGTTTCATCAGCAGTGGAAGCAATTTCACCTTTTCTTTTTCACAATCCGGTGAATTTCGACAAATAGTTGTAAATAGCTTCCTGCGTTCGGATCTTGGTTCGGGATCGGGTATGTCGATACTGATTATCCTGTTGAACATTAATAACACGGGCTTTCACATTGTCCTGCCATTGAATCTCCAGCATATCCAGCAATTGCTTCTGAATCCCCTTATCATAAATGGGCACACCCACTTCCGAACGAAAGTCGATGTTTCTCGGCATCCAGTCAAAAGAGGAAATATAATACCGCGGATCACCGTCATTCGCAAAAACAAAAACACGGGCATGCTCGAGATATTTATCTACGATGCTGACCACCTCAATATTCTGACTGAGTCCTGTCACACCGGGAATCAATGAACAAATGCCACGGATAATCATCCTGATCTTCACTCCTGCCTGACTGGCTTCATACAATTTCCGAATCATCTCTGCATCGGTCAGACTATTCATCTTTAAAAACATCCAGGCTTCTTTACCTTCTGATGCGTTGTCAATTTCCTTTTGTATAAACTGCAAAAACTTTTTACGCGTATAAAAAGGAGATACAATGAGATGCTTATACGTACCGGTTTTATAATTGTCGTTATAAAACTGGAAGACCCTCGACACCTCTTCAGTAATTCTTTTATCACTCGTTATCAAACTATGGTCACAATACAATCTTGCCGTTTCTTCATTAAAATTTCCGGTACCGATATGTGCATACAACACTTCCTTATTCTGTTCATGTCTGCGAATAAGGAAGAGTTTGCTATGCATTTTTAGTCCGGGGACACCATAGATGATCTTGGCACCTTCTTCATTCAAGCGATTGGCCCACTTGATATTATTTTCTTCATCGAAGCGCGCCTGCAATTCCACTACCGCTGTGACATGCTTTCCATTCCGGATGGCATTGATGAGCGCATTGACGATATGTGAATTTTTAGCCAGGCGGTATAATGTAATATCGATGCTTTTTACTTTGGGATCAATCGATGCCTCCCTTAAAATATCAATGATATGGTTGTAACTTTGATAGGGAAATGAAAGCAGAATATCTTTCTGTTTTATTACGCGAAGCACACTTTCACGAGGCTTTAGTTCCGGATGAGATAATGCCGGCGGATTCTTTGAACGCAATTCTGCTCTGTTCAAAGAAGGGAATTTCATAAAATCGACGAAATTGTGATAGCGTCCGGCGGGAATGGGAAGATCTTCCATACTGAACTTAATACGGCGCGTAAAATATTTCACCGCATCCTCCGGTAACTCTTCATCATACACGAGTCGTGTGGGCTGACCTTTACTTCTTCTCTTCACACTCTCCACTACTTTCTTCACCAGACTTTTCGTCACATCCTGCTCGATATCCAACTCAGCATCCCTGGTCAATTTAATCGTATAGGCGGAGATGGTATCATATTCGAAATTGAAAAACAAGTCATCCAGGCAATAACGAATAACGTCATCCAGCAGAATAACGTACTTATTGTCTTTCGGAAGCACAGTAAATCTGGGCAGCACATTGGATGGAATTTCAACAAGAGCATAGCGGGGCTTTGAATTCTTTCGTTGCATCACCACCATGAAATAAATACTCTTATCGCGCAGGTACGGGAAACGCTTTACATTATCGAGAAGGATAGGCACCAAAGTTGGCAACACCTGCTCTCTGAAATAATCTTTAACAAACTTTCCCTGATCTGTTGTAAGTTGCTTTTCATTCAAAATAAAAATGCCACTTTTTTCCAGCTCCTTCAAGAGATTTTCATAACTCTCATCAAAATACTCCTGTTGCTTCACGATAATCTTCTGGATACGCTCCAGCAACAAAACAGGATCCTCACCCACAATATCCACCCCTTTTTTCCCTAAACGAATCATTCGCTTGATAGTAGCGACACGGACTCTAAAAAATTCATCGCGGTTACTGGAAACAATACCCAGAAATTTCAATCGCTCCAGCAAGGGCACACTTGGATCATTCGCTTCCTGCAACACACGATCGTTAAAGGCCAACCAACTGATATCACGGTTGACCAATAACACTTTATCATTCTTCATACTCCTCTCCCGGAATTTTTACTTTGATTTCTTCCCGGAAACTTTTTTAACAGGGGCAGACTTCTTCACTGCTTTTTTAGCTGCAGTTTTTGCTTTCTTAGCGGCAACTTTCACTTTCTTCACCACAATCTTCTTCTCCGTTGTCTCCACTTTCTTCTCAGCAGGTTTAACTTCCAGTGATAATTTATGCTTCACAAATTTCTTGGCTACTGATTTCGCTGCCGATTTAATGGCCTTTGACATACCTGCCGCAGCTTTTTCATCCGACTTCTTCAGAATATAAGCAATACTCATCGCCAATTGATGTTCAATTTCCTTTCTGTATTTTTTGTCCATAATAAAGTTTGTTTTGTTTTAATAACGCGCAATTCAGTGAATTATCTGCAAATGTTCATAAAACTTAATGAATAGCCGGCTTCCTAACGTAAAATTAATATTAGCTTAACTTAGAAAGGCTTGTGGCCGGAATAAATTACTTGCAGTTTTGCCGATCCTTGAGAGGGAAGCTCCCCTTGTTTTATGGGAACATTCATAATTGCGACACCGGATGTTGGCAAGTGAGGACATACCGATCCACAAAGGTGATTGATAAAATCGGTAAAACCGGGATTATGTCCGAATAATATTGCTCTACCAATAGTGGGTGGAATCTGAGCAATAACATAGAGCAACTGTCTGACCCCGTCTTCATAAATCGCCGCATCAAGTTGGATACTATCCATCTTATAACCCAAACGATTTGCAAAGATTAAAGCTGTAGAGTATGCCCGGATGGCAGGACTGCTTATAAGTAAGTCGGGGTTGCTAATTTTTGAAGCTAACCAATTTGCTGAATCAGCAGCATCCGAATAACCACGATCACTCAGATGCCGTTCAACATCATTCTGTACATAGTCATTGTATAAGGATTTTGCATGGCGGACTAAAATCAATTCTAAATTCATTTTACTATTAAATTTGATTGAAGTAAAAATAAGGATAATGTCGACTTCACTGAGCTCGAAAGTGAACTATCAATCGGGCATAAGAGTTAAAATTGACCAATACCAACACGAATACGATCGATGTTCAGTCTTCTACTTTTCCCGCAACAACATAAGATACGTTGGAAAATGGTCAGAATAACCTCCCATATATACACCAAAGTCAAATGTTCTCTTGGGGTACCCCTTGTATCTGCCGGAGTTTTGTAACATAAATTCCTTTTTGAAAATCAATGCTTTATGAAGAAAGAAACCCTTTTGGTCTTTGGGTATGAAGGCTTGAGAAACGATGATCTGATCAAAAAGATTCCAGGCATCGTTGTATGCTAATGTTCCAATACCTTCTTTATAGTAATCCACCCATGGATTATACATTCCACCGGACTTAACTTTTTCTTTGTTTCCTGTTGCACCCAACACCTTGGTGACTGATGGGCTTACCGGATCATCATTCAAATCTCCCATTAAAATCACCTTCGCATTGGGATCGGCCGACATAATGGAATCAATTTTAGCCTTTGCAACACCTGCAGCCTTCGCGCGACCGGGTGCAGAAGCTTCCTCTCCCCCTCTCCGGGATGGCCAGTGATTCACAAAAAAATGCATCGGCTCACCGTTAAAGAGTCCGTATACATACAATATATCCCTGGTAAAATAGGGCTTGCCATCCCTTCCCTCCAAAGGGACGAATAAAGATTCCGCTTGAAGCACCTTGAAATATTTAGGATTATACATCAAAGCCACATCAATCCCCCTGACATCAGGGCTGTTAAAGTGTACAGGGGTATAATTGCGGGATGCTAATTTGGGCTGGCGAGCCAGATCCTTCAAGACAGACTCATTTTCAATTTCAGCCACTCCAAAAACGGCTAAACCATCGGGACTCAAATCAGTACCTATCTGGCTTAGCACCTCTTCCAATTTGCCCAATTTGTCAATATAGACTGTTGGTGTATATAAATTCGCTCCTTTCGGAGTAAACTCTTCATCATTGACATCCGGCTGATCTATCGTATCAAACAGATTTTCAAGATTATAGAAACCGACTAAGCTGACATGATATTGTTTTTCCTGCCCCTTGCAGAAACCATTAACAGCAAGTATAAGAAGGAAGGTGAGTGGTAAACGGAGAACTTTTTTCATCATCATTAGAGGATACAAACCTACAAAAAGCCCTTACTTCATCGCATCATTTTAAAGATTTAATGTTTAGGTTACATGCTTCCTTACAATATTCATAGTTTGGTAAGGGAGTATTTCTTTATTTTTGCCCTCCCTGCAATAATTATTAATCAACTCAACTATGAAGTTATGTAAAGCCTTTCTATGGCTATTGTTTTTCTTACCATTCTCCTTATATGCTCAAAATTCATTGGTAAAAGGAATTATATTAGATCGTGATACCCGGGCGGCATTAGGAGGAATTGAAGTCCGTCTCAGCGGAAATTTAACTTTTAAAACTCAAAGCACCTTAGAAGGCACTTTCGAAATAAGTGATGTTCCTTTTGGAGATTATCTTTTTGAAATCATTGCAGTGGGCTATGATAACGCTCCTTTAAAAGTAGGTGTCACTGCGGTAACCACTGATTTAGGTCCGATTCAAATCACACCTTCTGATAACTCTCAATTAAATTTACAGGAGAATCTTCCTATTGTCACCTTAAGTGAGACGGACATGAGAGAGTCTTCCTCTCAAAGTGTTGCAGGTGTGCTGACTGCCGGCAGAGATCCTTTTGCAGCAGCGGCCGCTTTTAACTTCAGTGCGGCCCGTTTTAGGAACAGGGGTTACGACAATGAAAATCTAACGCTTTTGAATGGAATTCCGGTAGAAGACCTGAGCAGCAGCAGAACTTTGTTTGGAACATGGGCAGGACTGAATGATGTGACCAGAAGCCGGGAAAGCACTTATGGATTAAATGCATCAAATTATACCTATGGAAGTCTGGATGGGTCATTCAGCATCGACACCAAAGCTTCGAAGCAACGTAAGCAATTTTCATTGAGCTATGCCAATTCCAACAGAACTTATAATAACCGTTTGATTGCTTCATACGGCACCGGTCTTCTCACTGGGGGATGGGCTTTTGCTGCCTCTATTTCCCGCAGATGGGGGGATGAAGGATATGTTCCCGGGACGTTTACCGATGGATGGTCATGGTTTGCTTCAGTAGAAAAGAAGTTTGGCACCAATCATTCTCTGAGTTTAACGCATATGGGTGCGAACACGATGAATGGAAGAGCCAATCCCGCTGTGCAGGAAGCCTATGATCTTGCAGGAACCAATTACTACAATCCGAACTGGGGTTATCAGAATGGTGAAGTCAGAAATGCCAGAATAGGAAAACAGCAACAACCTTTAACTATATTGAGTCATGAATGGAAAATCGGTTCAAAATCTGAACTCGAAACCTCCTTCGGCTATCAATACGGAAGTACGAGTCTGAGTGGATTCGATTGGTTCAATGCTTCCGATCCAAGACCCGATTATTACCGACGTTTGCCGAGTTATATTTTAGATCCGCAAGCCGCCGCCGCAACAGCGCAATTATGGCAAACGGATGAAAATTTCAGACAAGTAGATTGGGAAGGTATTTACAACACCAACAAAAACTCTTTTGAATCCGTTCAGGATGCCAATGGTATCATCGGAAATACTGTTTCGGGCAGACGCTCCCGTTATATCATTGAAGAAAGAGTGACCGATAATAAGCGTATTTCATTTGCGACAAACTACAATACCGTTATCGGCGACCACTTTATTTTTAGCGGAGGGTATTTGTATCAATTCCAGGAGTCAGAAAATTACAAGAGGGTAAATGATTTACTCGGCGGTGAATTCTATGTCGACCTTAACCAATGGGCGGAACAGGATTTCCCGGACTCCTCCGAAGCTTTACAAAACAATCTGGAAACACCAAACCGCATCCTGAAAGAAGGAGATAAATTCGGATACGACTACCTTTCAACAGTGAAGAAAGACATGGCCTGGGTGCAAGGACAGTTTAAATTTAACAAGGTTGACTTTTTCATGGCTTTCCATCTTGCTTCTACGGAATTCTTCAGGACCGGCAAATACAGAAATGGAATCTTTGCGGAAAATTCATTAGGCGATTCTAAGAAAGAGAACTTTAATACATTGGGTGTAAAAGGCGGTGTCACCTATAAACTCAACGGAAGAAATTACTTTTTCCTCAATGGCGCGTATGAAACCAGAGCACCTCTTTTTGAAAATGTCTATGTCTCTCCCCGTACCCGCAATGATGCTGTGGCTGACCTGACAGAGGAGAAGATCACCTCTGTGGAAGGCGGTTATCTTTTAAGAGCGCCAAGAGCAAAAATCAGAGCAACACTTTATTATACTCAACTCAATGACGGATATAATGCAGTAAACTTCTGGCATGATGACTTCCGAACCTTTGTCAATTACACGTTGAGTAATATGGACAGAAGACATGTAGGTTTGGAGTTTGGAACGGAAATCACATTAGGGAAAGGATGGAGTACGAACATGGCTGCAGCAGTCGGTCAGTATTATTACACGGATAGAATGATTGCACAAATCACTCAGGACAATAATGCCGAAGTACTTGCAGTAGATGAGACCATTTATTCCAAAAACTTCTTCGTTTCCAACGGCCCGCAAAACGCCTTTATGGCTGGTATTATGTATCGCTCAAAGAAATTCTGGATGGTGAACCTGTCCGCGAATTTCTTCAGCAATAATTATGTGGATTTCAATCCGGCCAGACGTACAGTTGCAGGCCTGGACTTAATCAGCGATACGCAGGCAAGAGAAAACATCATTGATCAACGTAAGGCTGATGCACAAATGACTGTGGATTTATTCGCAACAAAATCCTGGCGCGTGAGTGATTTCATCAATGGTATGAGGAGAAACACCTTTCTGGTATTGAATCTGGGTATTTCTAACATTCTTGACAATCAGGATATGATGATTACCGGATTTGAACAACTTCGCTTCGATTACACAGATAAAAATCCTGATAAATTCCCCCCTCGTTACTACTATGGCTTCGGCAGAACCTACTTTGCCTCCGTCATTGTACGTTTCAATTAATCCCTCACTCTAAAAATCTCCAATATCACATGATATCCTTCATCCGATTAAAAAAACATTTACTGACAGTTCTTCTGTTCACAGTAGTTGCTCTTAGTATTACTTCTTGCCGCAAAGACGATTTCGATGAGCCGCCATTGAACGGTGCCGATCCCAATCTGACGGTAAACATGACGATTGATTCATTGAAGCGTCTCTACAAAGACAGCATCATTGTTTTCAATAAAATTGTTACCATCAAGAATGACTGGATCATTGCCGGTGTCGTAACTGCCGATGATAAATCCGGTAATTTCTACAAAACGATGGTCATTGAAGACAATACTGCGGGTATCTCTATTCGACTGGATCAATCCGAATTTCATGTGGATTACCCGGTTGGTAGAAGAGTTTTTGTAAAATTAAAAGGCCTGGTGATGGGAGATTATGGCAACCTTATTCAGCTGGGAGGTTATATCGACAATACCGGCACCAGTCCTGAAGCTGCACCAATTCCATTGAGTCTGGTGCAGGAGTACATTGTTGGAGGAGTTTATGGAGTGAATTTACAACCTGCACAAGTTTCCATTCTGGATTTAAACAATACCGATAAATGGCAGAATCGCTTTATTGAAATTCAAAATGCAGAATTTGCCACTGCTGATACCAGTCAACCCTATGCAGATGCTGCATTGTTACAATCTGTGAACCGAACTGTGAATGATTGCAACGGGGGTTCTATTATAGTTCGTACGAGCGGCTACTGCAATTTTGCGACCAAGCTCACACCATCCGGAAAAGGAACCATCAAAGGAATTTTCTCGATTTACAATTCCGACTTGCAATTGATCATTCGCGATACCACCGATGTTAAAATGGATAGTATTCGCTGTAACGGTGCCGGCGGACCTGCTTCTTACATTGACATCAGTGATGTACGTGCTTTGTATTCCGGAAGTACAGTACCTGTAAATGGCAATTTCTACATTCAGGGAGTAGTGATCAGTGACCGCACTACGTCTAACCTCAATGGACGAAATTTATTCATTCAAGATGCTACCGGTGGAATTTGTGTTCGCTTTGCGGCTAACCACACTTTCAATCTTGGTGATTCGTTAGAAATAAATATTGGCGGACAAAGTCTGGGAGAGTTCAGCGGACTACTTCAATTGGGTACCAGCACTCCGAGCGTTCCACTTGCCAATGTTACTACACTTGCAACAGGAAAATCGGTAACACCTCAGGTCGTAACGGTGAGTCAGATTCTCACGAATATGTCTACTACTGACTCCTGGGAAAGTTCATTATTAAAAATTGACAATGCTACTATCAGTGGCGGGGCTACGTATTCAGGATCAATTCAAATTACAGATGCCTCCGGAACGATGACACTTTATACTGCCAGCGGAGCGACCTTCTCAGGGACTTCCGTTCAAACCGGCAATGTCAGCATTACAGGCATTTTAACTGATTATAATGGTACTGTGACTGCTCCAAATACGAATGCGCAATTGCAGATCAGGTCGACAAGTGATGTTCAGCCATAACAGGTCGCGACATCTTGTAGTCACAGGTTGCGGCACATTGTAGTGATGACAGGTCGCGACCTGTCACTACAGGGTGCCGCGGCGGGCTTGTTCGGCTTCGATGGATTCAAAGAGGGCTTTGAAATTTCCCTTGCCGAAGGATTTGGCACCTTTGCGTTGAATGATTTCGAAGAATAAGGTGGGACGATCTTCAACAGGCTTTGTGAAAATTTGCAGAAGATAACCTTCTTCATCCCGATCAACCATGATGCCCCATTTCTTAAGGACTTCCATATCTTCTTCAATGATGCCTACTCTGTCCTTTACTGTATCATAATAGGAACCTGGAACATAGAGGAATTCGATACCACGCTTGCGCATCTCTGAAACTGTAAACACAATGTCATCGGTGGCTACGGCGATATGCTGACAACCCGGACCTTTGTAAAAATCGAGATACTCTTCGATCTGTGATTTCTTCTTGCCGTGAGCCGGTTCATTGATCGGAAATTTGATATAGCCGTTACCGTTAGTCATCACTTTACTCATGAGTGCCGTGTACTCGGTGCTGATGTCTTTATCGTCGAAAGTAACGAGGTTAGCGAATCCCATCACGTCATTGTAGAACTTCGCCCATTGGTTCATGCCACCCAATTCTACATTGCCTACCATATGGTCAATGTATTTTAAGCCCATATTTCCGGGACGATATTCGGTTTCCCATTTTTCGAAGCCGGGGAGGAATAAGCCGGTGTAATTTTTCCGTTCTACAAAAATATGGACAGTATCGCCATAGGTATGAATCCCTGAACGGCGGATGACACCATCCTTATCATTAATTGTTTCCGGTTGCAGGAAGGCTTTCGCGCCACGCTTAATGGTTTGTTCAAAAGCGTCGTAGGCATCGTCCACCGTGAGGGCAATCACTCTGACTCCATCACCATGGCGGCGGATATGATCGGAGATTTCTGATTCCGGATCAAAAGGAGAGGTGAGTACGAGTCGGATTTTTCCCTGTTGCAGCACATAGGAACATTTATCGCGCTGACCTGTTTCAAGTCCGCTGTATGCCAGCTCCTGAAAACCAAGTGCAGTTTTGTAGAAATGCGCGGATTGCTTGGCGTTGCCTACGTACAATTCGACGTAATCGGTGCCGTTGATGGGAAGGAAGTCCTGGGCTTTATCGAAGATTTTAGCTCCGGAGTATTGATAGTTTTTTACTTCAGTTAGATTATCCATACTTTAATATTTTCGTTTCTATACTTTAATTCTATTCAAATTTAAACTCCAGTCTAAACGCAACGTTCGCAGCGGTTTCGCAGCGAGAGCAACGATTTGCTTTGAGATTTTTCAATGAGGATCGCAGATAATTCTCATGGATCCTCTTTGATTTTAAACTATAACACTATTCTTTTTTTCCTGACCGTTAGTACTCATCCAGCTATGGTAATAATCGCCGAGTTCGAGGGCGAGGGCGGCTTGGGTAATTTTTACGGGGTTGAAGGGATCAATCATGACGGCCAGTTCATTGGTTTCCTTCTTACCGATGCTGCGCTCGATGGCTCCGGGATGTGGTCCGTGAGGAATGCCGCCGGGATGTAAGGTGAATTGTCCTTGTTTGATATCGTTGCGGCTCATGAAATCACCATCTACATAATACAATAACTCATCGCTGTCGATGTTGCTATGGTGATAAGGTGCGGGTATTGCCTGAGGATGGTAATCGTACAGACGCGGCACGAAGGAACAGATCACGAAATTTCTTCCCTGAAAATGCTGGTGAATGGGAGGCGGCATGTGAATGCGTCCGGTGATGGGTTCAAAATTGAAAATAGACATGGCATAGGGATAAGAGCATCCATCGTAACCCACCACATCGAAGGGATGATTGCTATACACATAAGGATACATCAATCCACGCTTTTTAATTTTTACGAGGAAGTCACCGGTTTCATCGTGCGTTTCCAGGTTCACCGGCAGACGAAAATCGCGCTCACAGAAGGGAGAATTCTCCATGAACTGACCATACTGATTGCGGTAACGGGGTGGTGTTTCTATCGGACTAAAGGACTCTGTAATCTGCAAACGGTTATCGCTCGTATCAAAACGCATTTGATAGATGGTACCACGGGGAATGACCAGATAATCGCCATAACCAAAATCAATGGATCCATACATCGTACGGAGTGTGCCGGAACCGCGGTGGACAAAAATCAGTTCATCGGCATCCGCGTTTTTATAGAAATAATCATCCATGCTCTTCCGCGGGGCTGCGATACCGATAGTCATGTCGCCGTTCAGAAATAAAACCGTTCGGCTTTCCAGATAATCATCCATCGCCGGTAAATCGAAACCGAGATAGGAACGGGCCTGCAGGTTATCCTCAATGGCAATCGTCGGGCGGACAGAATAAGCTTCTCCCCTCCTTTACCTGTGTAGGCGGATAAAGATGGTACACCAGCGATGACATTCCCGAAAAGCCTTCTGTACCAAACAATTCTTCATGGTATAAGTTGCCATTGGGTTGACGAAATACGATATGACGTTTTGGTGGAATAATTCCGACTTGACGGTAGATGGGCATGATAGAGATGTTTAAGCGCACGAAGCTAACTCACCCCAAATTTTATTGAAATGACAGAAATCAGTGTGGGAGTATGATTTAGTTTTAAAAACAGCTTGTTCGCACTTTTCAACAAATGATGATAAATCAAACCACACCTACAGCAAAAATTAGTTGCTTTTATATCCTACTTTTGCGCCCTCATTCGCCCCACCCATCTCATGGAAATTCAGCTTCGCTCCGCCCTGTTATCTGTTTATCATAAAGAAGGACTCGACCCGATTGTGGAGGGTTTACACCGACTCGGCGTCCGACTTTATGCGACCGGCGGGACTTATGATTTTATCCGTGAAAAAGGAATCCCCGTTACCCCGGTGGAAGATATTACCGGCTATCCCTCAATTCTCGGAGGCCGTGTAAAAACCTTGCACCCGGCAGTTTTCGGGGGGATTTTGGCGAAGAGATCCGATGAAGTCCATCAAAGTGAGATGCAACAACATGCATTGCCCTTTATTGATTTGGTGGTAGTGGATCTTTATCCCTTTGAGGAAACGGTAAAAAGCGGTGGGAGCCCGGAAGCCATCATTGAAAAAATTGATATCGGTGGCATCAGCCTGATTCGTGCGGGAGCCAAAAGTTTTAACGATGTTTTGATTATACCTTCTCTTACAGACTATCCTTTGCTTAAAGAAATAATTGATAATCAAAACGGTAAGACAAGTTTAGACCAACGTCGCCTCCAGGCTTTAAAAGCTTTTGGCGTAAGTAGTCAATATGATGGAGCCATCAACACCTGGTTCAACCAAGGAGATCTCAACAAAAGTACAGTTCAATTTCCGGCGGATTGGAGCAGTCGTTCCCTTCGTTATGGAGAAAATCCACATCAAAAAGCAATGTTCCACGGCAAACCGGAAGAGGTATTTACTCAACTTCATGGCAAGGAACTCAGCTACAATAACCTTTTGGATGTTGATGCGGCCATCTCCCTCATCTCTGATTTTTCCGAGCCTACGGTTGCCGTGATCAAACATAACAATGCCTGCGGACTTGCTTCTGCACCCCTTCTCCTCACTGCCTGGGAAAAAGCGCTGGCCGGTGATCCGGTCTCTGCTTTTGGAGGGATTATCATTACCAACCGGGAGATCGATAAAGAAGTCGCCGAAGCCATGAACAGCCTCTTCTTTTAAGTCCTGCTGGCACCGGCTTTTACTGAAGATGCCCTCGCGGTTCTTCAAACGAAGAAAAATCGCATGTTGCTTAAAACCAATACTTTTAACCCTCCAAAACAAGTGTTTCGAAGTGTTTTAAATGGTATACTGGAGCAGGAAGCCGATCATCAAACGGAAACAGAAAAAGATCTGAAAACAGTTACCCAACAATCCCCTTCGCCTTCTGAAATCAGTGACTTATTGTTCGCCAATAAAATAGTGAAGCATAGTAAGAGTAACGCCATCGTCTTAGCGAAAAACGGACAACTGCTGGCCAGCGGTGTGGGACAAACCTCCAGAGTGGATGCGCTCCAACAAGCCATTGCCAAGGCCCAACATTTCGGTTTTTCCCTCTCAGGAGCAGTGATGGCTTCCGATGCGTTCTTCCCTTTTCCGGATTGTGTAGAGATTGCCCATGCAGCAGGTATTACCGCCGTGATACAGCCGGGAGGATCCGTGCGTGACCAGGACTCAATTGATAAATCGAATGAACTGGGACTTGCGATGGTCATTACAGGCTATCGTCATTTTAAACATTAATGCGTTCATAATTCAAATTATTCTCTCCACTTTTGCATACCTGATAAAACTACCTTGCAGCGATCTAAGGAAATATCCTTTCTCAGCAACACATCACCATAATCACCCGTAGGTTCTCCGGAACAGACATTAACAAGCAAACGCGCAAGCATGGGACTCTTTGATTTCCTTACACAGGAGATCGCCATCGATCTGGGGACAGCAAACACCCTCATCATTCACAACGACAAAGTAGTTGTTGATGAACCATCCATCGTAGCCATCGACCGTACAACGGGCAGAGTCATCGCAGTAGGAAAACAAGCGATGATGATGCACGGTAAAACTCATGAAAACATTAAAACTGTTCGTCCTTTAAAAGACGGTGTTATCGCCGACTTTGAAGCCGCCGAGCAGATGATCAAGGGAATGATCCGAATGATCAGTTCCGGAAATAAGCTTTTCACCCCCTCCCTCCGAATGGTAATTTGTATTCCTTCGGGGATCACGGAAGTGGAAAAACGGGCAGTACGTGACTCGGCCGAACATGCAGGAGCTAAGGAGGTTTACCTCATCCACGAGCCTATGGCTGCCGCGATCGGTATTGGTATCGACGTAGAAGAGCCGATGGGAAATATGATCATTGATATTGGTGGTGGTACCAGTGAGATTGCAGTTATCGCCCTGGGTGGTATCGTTTGCGACCAGAGTATCCGTGTGGCGGGAGATGGTTTCACGACAGATATCTGGGATTATATGCGACGTCAGCATAACATCCTCATTGGAGAACGCACTGCGGAGCGCATAAAAATTGAAGTAGGTTCAGCACTTCCTGAACTTGAAAATGCTCCTCCTGATTTTGCCGTACATGGTCGTGATTTGATGACCGGTATTCCAAAAGAAATTACGGTAAGCTATCCGGAAATTGCACATGCTTTGGATAAATCCATCAGTAAAATTGAAGAGGCGATTCTGAAAGCACTTGAGATCACCCCTCCTGAGCTTTCTGCCGATATTTACCGCACAGGCATCTACCTCACCGGTGGCGGCGTCTTACTGCGCGGACTCGACAAACGGATATCCATGAAGACCAAACTACCGGTACATGTAGCCGAAGATCCGCTTCGTGCCGTAGTACGTGGTACCGGAATCGCCCTGAAGAACATCCATCGCTATAAGTTCCTTCAGCATTAATATTTCTTTGCTGACTTCATTTGATTTCAGCGAATCATCCTGCCGCAACACAGCGCTATCGTAAAGAAAAAACATGAGGCTACTATTCCTCCTTCTCTGGCGCAATAACTTCACCATCTTCTTTATTTTATTGCAGTCCATATGTCTGTATCTGCTGGTGCGCAACAACCGGTTTCAGCAGGCATCTGTACTCAATGCCACGAACAAAGTGGTCACCACCACTATGGAAGGGGTTAATTATGTGAAAGAGTATATCCATCTCCGCGATAACAATAATTTACTGGCGGAGGAGAATGCCAAACTCCGAGCTTTGCTAAATGAAGCCCAGTATGATAATGACAGTACGGCAATAACCATAAAAGATTCTGTTTCCGTTCAGCAATACACCTACCTGGATGCGAGGGTCATCAATAATTCGATCAACCACCGGAATAATTTCATCACGCTCAATAAAGGCCGCTTGCAGGGAGTACATCCTGAGATGGGCGTCATCACCGACAAAGGAGTTGTAGGAATCGTCAATCATGTTTCGGATCATTATTGCACGGTGATGTCCTTGTTGCACAAAGAAACCAATATCAGTGCGATGATTAAGCGGAATAAATTTTTCGGTTCACTGAAATGGGAAGGGAATGATCCCAATTATGCTTACCTCAATGAAATTGACAAGACGGTTCCGATCCAAAAAGGCGACACCATCGTTACTACATCCTTCTCCACCGTTTTCCCTGCAAATATTATGATTGGTCGTGTGGAACAAACCCTGACCGAACCCGGATCACCCTTCTTCAAAATAAAAGTGAAGTTGTCGATGAATTTTGGCAATCTCAGCCATGTGTACATTGTCAAGAACCTGATGAAGCAAGAGCAGGAGCAATTGGAAGTCATCAATAAACCAAAGGAGGACGAACAATGATTCTGCTTATCCTCCGGCATATTCTACGATTCATTGTATTGATTACGGTGCAGGTTATCGTCCTGAACAATATTCAATTGGGTACTTTTATCAATCCATTCCTTTATGTTCTCTTTTTACTCTCCTTACCGGTTCAGCTGCCAAAAGGATTGCTTCTTCTCGTTGCCTTCCTCACCGGCTTAACCATTGACATGTTCCAAAATACTCCCGGCATGCATGCGTCAGCATGTGTTTTGCTGGCCTATGTAAGGCCTGTCTGGTTGAGAATAATTGCACCTCGTGACGGCTACGAAACCGACGCTGAACCTTCCATCCGAAAATTCGGATTTCCCTGGTATCTCGCTTATGCGGCACTCCTCATCTTTATACATCACTTGTTATTGTTCTTTGTAGAGGTTTTCCGGTTCAGTGAATTTTTTGATACACTCCTGCGTATATTGCTGAGCAGTGCGCTAACTTTGCTGCTGGTGGTAATTTCTCATTATCTGACCATGAAACCAAAGAGTAATGCATAATGCAAGATGTTGGTTTCTTCTTTTAAGGAAATATCTCTTTGAATTAGTATCATTGAAAGGAGAATGGAACTGTATCAACCTTGATCAAAATCAATAAACATTTGCACCCTTTGTCAAACCGGACAAACCATATAACCCTTTACCCGATCCATGTATAATCCCGGGTCAGGACAGCGATTTGTCATCCTCAGTATTTTCACTGCGGTGGTGATCATTTTTATGATCCGCTTATTTTACATTCAGGTGGTGAATGAAACGTATTCGGTTTCTGCTACTAATAATGTATTGCGTTATATCACAGATTACCCGGCGCGGGGAATGATCTATGATCGTAACGGGAAAATCCTTGCTTACAACCAGGCCGTATATGATCTTATGGTCATACCGAAGCAGGTGAAAGACCTCGATACTGCCGAATTTTGTCGCTTGCTCGATATGCCGATCGCCTCCTTCATCGAAAAAATGAACAAAGCGAGAACCTTTTCAAGAATGAAGGCCAGCATCTTTGAAAAGCAAATCTCCGCTGAAACTTTTGCCACCTTTCAGGAAAAGCTCTATAAGTTTCAGGGATTCTTTGTCCAGCCCAGAACATTAAGAAAATACCCCAACAACACTGCGGCGCATGTCCTCGGTTATATTGGTGAGGTGAATGATGCGTTGATTGCCAAAAAACCCTATTACCGTCAGGGGGACTATATCGGTATCAGCGGGATTGAACAAAGCTACGAGCAAGAGCTCAGAGGCCGGCGAGGCGTACGCATCATTATGGTAGATGTGTTTAACCGTGAAAAAGGCAGTTACAAAGAAGGCATTTACGATACCATAGCAATTGCAGGAAAAATCTGATAGCTACTCTGGATGCTGACTTGCAAGCTTACGGAGAACAATTGCTTCAAAATAAAATCGGATCATTGGTGGCTATTGAGCCGGCGACGGGTGAAATATTAGCCATGATTTCCAGTCCCTCTTACGATCCCAATTTACTCGTGGGAAGGGTACGCTCTAAAAACTACTCCCAGTTACTCAAGGATCCTTTGAAACCACTTTTTAATCGCGCCATGCAAGCCTATTATCCTCCCGGCTCTACTTTTAAATTGACGAATGCCCTCGTCGCATTGCAGGAAGGCATTATCAACCCCGGCACGATTTACCCGCATTCATTCGTTGTAGGAAGTAAGAGTGTGAAATGTCATCCCCATCCTCCCATTGCTTTAGAGGGTGCGATTCAATATTCCTGCAATCCCTATTTCTGCAATACGTTTCGGTCATTCATCGACAATAAAAAATTTGGAAGCAGTGAAAAGGGCTATCGCTTATGGCGCGAGTACCAGATGAGTTTTGGTATTGGAATAAAAATCGGAGTAGATATGCCGCATGAACTCAAAGGATTAATTCCTTCCGTTGAGTTTTATGATAAAATTTACGGGCGAGGGAGATGGAAGGCTTCTACGATTTATTCATTGGGAATTGGTCAGGGAGAGTTGGGCATTAACCCAATGCAAATGGCAAATATCCTCTGCATCATCGCCAACAAAGGCTATTTTTATACGCCCCATGTCATTAAAAAAAATTGACGGAAAACCCAATACCTCCCGGAACCTCGACACCAAACATTTCAGTAAAGTTGACAAACAGTATTTTGATATTATTCAGGATGGCATGCAAAAAGTGGTAGAAGCCGGCACTGCCAGAATAGCCCGATTCGACACGGTCATCATTTGCGGAAAAACCGGTACGGCGCAGAATCCGCATGGGAAGGACCATAGTTTGTTCGTGGCCTTCGCACCAAGGGAAAATCCGAAAATCGCTATTGCCGTGATGGTAGAGAACGCAGGATTTGGTGCAACCTGGGCCGCACCTATTGCCAGCTTGATGATGGAGAAGTATTTAAATGACAGCATTAAAATTAAAAGACTGCCACTGGAAGAAAGAATGTTGAAAGGCAATCTGCTTCCATTGGAAAACAAAAGTCTGGAAAAGCCGGGTGGCCTGCTACGTGATTCCTCGAAAGTTGTCTTAAAGCAAAATAAGCAGAAGGCTATTGGTAATCGACAAAAAATTCTGACGAAGAATTAGGAATTCAGAATTCAGAATTCAGAATTCAGAATTCAGAATTCAGAATTTAGAATTTAGAATTTAGAATTTAGAATTTAGAATTTAGAATTTAGAATTTAGAATTTAGAGTTTAGAATTTAGAGTTCAGAATTTAGAATTTAGAGTTTAGAGTTTAAAGTTCAGAAATAAGTTAATAACAATTTATACAAACTAATTCCTTGCGTAAGCAGAAAAGCATATTCGAAAAT